>NZ_JAKRNA010000041.1:0-8000 GCF_022347435.1 Corynebacterium sp. ACRPE
GCTCGAAAAGGGCCACCAATTCTTCCCGCTGCCCCGCCGACAACGAACTACGCGTATGCATACAACTGCTCCCCACTAGTAGGTAACTGATTTCTCAGTCCAACTAATGGGGAGCAGTTCAGTTTGCCCTGGGGTTTCGTCGTTTTCGGCGCGGTCAGAAAAACTGCGGCACAATGGAGGGCATGACTGTGCCAACCGTAACTTTCAATGATGACCGCGAAATGCCCCAGCTGGGCTTGGGTACGTACAAGCTATATGACGAGGAATGCATCCGCGTCATCCGCGAGGCCATCGATTTGGGCTACCGCCACTTCGATACCGCTACGCTCTACAAGAACGAAGAGGCGGTAGGCACCGCCCTGAAGCAGGCAATGGATGCCGGCGACGTCACCCGCGATGAGCTCTTTATTACCTCCAAGGTGTGGCACTCCCACCAGGGGGAGCACAAGGTAGAAGAGGCATTCCAGCAGTCGCTGAAGGATCTGCAGCTGGACTACCTCGACCTGTATCTTATCCACTGGCCGTGGCCGCAGGGCGGCCTGTACAACGAGACCTTTGAGACTATCGCCCGCCTGCAGGGTATGGGTCAGATTGCGTCCATCGGTGTGGCCAATTTCTACGAAGACGTGCTCAAGGACCTGATTTCTACCACCGGTATTTCTCCGGTGCTCAACCAGGTGGAGATCCACCCGGGCTTTACCCAGTCCAGCCTGCGCGCCTTCCATCACGATAATGACATCGTCACCGAGGCGTGGGCCCCGCTGGCGCGCGGCGTTGTGCTCAATAACCCTGTGATTGAGCGGGCTGCGGCTGACCACGAGGCCACCGAGGGACAGGTAGTACTGTCGTACCTCATGTCCAAGGACATCTCCGTCATTCCGAAGTCCGCGCGCACCGAGCGCCTGAAGGAAAACTTGGCCGCCACCGAGCTGGAGCTCACGGCAGAGGAAGTATCCGCCATCGACGCCCTTGAGGGCCAGGAGGGCTTTGGCCGCATGTTCAATGACCCGCGCGAATTCCCAGGCAACGAAGAGTAACGTCAACCGCAGTTTAAGCCCCCTCACGGGGGCTTTTTCTTTTGCCAAGCGGTTGTTAACAATCTTTACAAGGGGTAAAAAATTCTTCCCGCGGGGGTAGTTTGCTAAAGATGTTATTCCAGTTCAGCGAAGCCTATGGGGTTAAAAGGGTGGGGGAGTGGAAGGTTTTCTTGGCAGAGTTTACAACCTTGCAGAAAATGTTCTGTAACTTACAGATCAACGTGGATAGTGAGCAGTGACACACTATCTCGTGTGACCTAAGTTCCTCTCACCCAAGGAGACGATGCTCTATGAGTGACGTAGCTGCAACTCCTGTCTCGCGCCGTGAACCCACCGGTAGCGAGTTCATCGCGATGCGCGACTCCGCCAAATTCGGCGAGCTGCGCCGCACCTACCGGAGTTTTACCTTCCCTATGACCGTGGCCTTCTTCGTGTGGTACGTGGTCTACGTTCTTGCCGCCGTGTTTGCCCCAGGCTTCATGGCAACCGAGCTCGGCGGCGGCTGGAACATCGGCCTAGTCTTCGGCCTTGCCCAGTTCCTCACCACCTTCATCATCACGTGGATTTACGTGAAGTACGCCAATAAGAATATCGAGCCGAAGTCGGCCGCCATCCGTGAAGAACTGGAGGGCATCTAATGACTACCACCACCCTTGCCGCCGAGTCTTCCGCCGGCAACCCCATACTGAATATTTCCATCTTCGCCATCTTCCTCATCGTCACCATGGCGGTGGTCCTGCAGGCCGGTAAAACCACCAAGGAAGCCTCGGACTTCTACACCGGTGGCGGCAGCTTTTCCGGACGCCAGAACGGCCTGGCGATCTCCGGTGACTACCTCTCCGCCGCATCCTTCCTAGGCATCGTCGGCGCGGTGGCGCTCAACGGCTACGACGGCTTCTTGTACTCGGTGGGCTTTTTCGTTGCCTGGCTGGTAGCACTCATGCTCGTCGCCGAGCCTATGCGTAACGTCGGCCGCTTCACCATGGCGGACGTCCTCTCCTTCCGCCTGAAGCAAAAGCCCGTGCGCGTGGCGGCGTCCATCGCCACCCTCTTCGTCACGCTCTTCTACCTCATCGCGCAGATGGCCGGCGCCGGCTCGCTGGTGGCCGTGCTGCTGGATATCCACGATTTCAAGTGGCAGGCCCTCGTCGTGGGCATTGTGGGCGTGCTCATGATTGTCTACGTCCTGGTCGGCGGCATGAAGGGCACCACCTACGTGCAGATGATTAAGGCCGTGCTTCTGGTCGCCGGCGTGGTCATCATGTGTTTCTTGGTCTTCATTGCCCTGCGCGGCGGCTTTAGCACCCTGTTTAATAATGCCATTGACATGCACGCCGCCTCTGAGCAGATTAAGGACAAGGGCTACGAGGCGAAGGACATCATGGCCCCTGGCCTGAAGTACGGCGCCACCACCGCCACCAAGCTGGACTTTATCTCCTTGGGCATTTCCCTGGTGCTCGGCGTGGGTGGCCTGCCGCACGTGCTGATGCGCTTCTACACCGTGCCCACCGCCACCGAGGCGCGCCGCTCTGTTACCTGGGCGATCGTCATCATCGGTGCCTTCTACCTCATGACCCTGGTCTTGGGCTACGGCGCAGCTGCGCTGGTGGGGCCGGACCGTATCCTGGCCGCGCCGGGCGGGGCCAATGCCGCGGCGCCGCTACTCGCATTGGAGATTGGCGGCTCCATCTTCATGGCGATTATTTCCGCCGTGGCCTTCGCTACCGTGCTCGCTGTGGTGGCCGGCCTGGCCATTACCGCCTCTGCGTCCATTGCGCACGATATCTACCACGCGGTTATCCGCAACGGCGAGTCCACCGAGGCCGAGCAGGTCCGCGTCTCCCAGGCCACCGTGGTGGTCCTCGGCATCGTTTCCATCATCTTGGGCATCCTGGCCATGACCCAGAACGTGGCCTTCCTGGTCTCCCTGGCGTTTGCGGTGGCGGCCTCCGCCAACCTGCCGACCATCCTGTACTCCCTGTACTGGCGCCGTTTCAACACCGCGGGCGCGGTGGCTTCCATGTATACCGGCGTGGTGTCCTGCCTGGTGCTTATCTTCTTCTCCCCGGCAGTCTCCGGTTCTGAGAGCTCCATGTTCCCAGGTGCGGACTGGGCCATCTTCCCGCTTTCCTCGCCGGGCTTGGTCTCCATTCCGCTGTCCTTCTTTGTCGGCTGGTTGGTCTCCATTATGACCAAGCCGGATAACTTTGAGGAGCTTTCCGCAGAGATGGAGGTTCGCTCGCTTACTGGCGTGGGCGTGGAGGTACCCGTGCAGCATTAATTGCTTGAAAAGTGCACAGACCCGGTAATGTGGTTGGACGTGCTTAGAACGTCCGTGACCCGCAAGGCGGCATCAGTTAAGGCTGGTGCCGCTTTGGCCGTATGCATGCTCGCCTTGACCACCACCGCGTGCAGCAATAGCGAGCGCGAAAGCGACGCGCTTGCCGACGCCCCTTTAAAAGCAACAGACACCAACCGCGACGTCCCACCGGAAACCAATGAGTTCCTCGAGGGCGATGAGGGGCATTCAATTACCTATATCCGCCTGCACGATGGCATGCACATGGGCTCTGCCTCGGAGCACGAAGCCCGCCCGGCGCTAAGCCTCATCAAGCTCTATATCGCCACCTACGTGATGGAAAAGGGCGAGTACGAGGATAAATACGAGGCGCTGGATATGATCGCTAGCTCCTCTGATAAGTCCGCCGAAGACCTCTTTGACAAGTACCCGGATTCCATCGACACGATTGCGGATGAATTCAATCTCGAATCCACCAAGGCCGGCGAGCAGTGGGGCTACTCGCAAACCTCCACGTATGACGTCGCCAGCTTCATCTCGCAGCTCATCGACCGCGATGAAACCCACCCAGTGCTTGTAGCCATGGCGCATGCCGATCCCATCTCTGAGGATGGCTACCGCCAGGATTACGGCACCGCCAAGCTTTCTAACGTGGTAGGCAGCAAGTGGGGCTGGTCCAATGACAAGTCCATCAACTCCTCGGTCTCCTTTGGCGAGAACTTCGTCGCGGCCGCCTCTATCACCGGCTCATCCGATGACCTCACCGACTACGTCAAGGACGAGGTGACGGGTAAGAATCTGGGCAAGGCCACCGAGCGCTTCCTCAAGTACAAAGACGGCGAGGACGTCCCACCGATCGAGACCTCCACCTCGGAGACTTCTACTACCGCCTCCACTAAGAAGGACAAGGACGAGAAATCCGACAAGGGCGAGAAGGATAAGTCCTCGTCCGAAGAGCCCACCAGCGAATCCACCACGTCCAAGAAGAAGTCCGCAGATAAAAAGAAGGGCTCGGAGAAAACCTCCGAGCCCTCTAAGAAGTAGTACTACCGCGCCTTAGAGACTGTCTCTGCGACGATCTTCGCTAGCTGGCGAATCTGATCGTTGCTCAATGTCTTGCCATTAAAGGTCACGCCATTGGCGGTGACCTGCGGCAGCTCCGGTAGCTCCGGGTGCGTGCTCTGCAGTTGCGAGCTCAGCTGATTGACCAGGTCCGACGAACCATTGCTCGGGGCCTTGGTCTGCGGCTGCGGCTTTGGCTGTGGCTTCTTGGTGGTCGGCTTCTTTGCCGGTGCAGGAGCCGCGGACTCGCCGGGCGTCCACTGGCCCCAGTCTTCGGCGTAGACCTCATTGACGTCAACGATGACGCCGCCAATGGTCTGCTGCTTGCCGTGCGGCAGCTGGTGGATAGTGGTGCGCGGGTGAATCTTGCCGTTGGAACCCCAGTCATGCATCCAGAAGTACTTGCCGATGCCATCCTGGATCGCCCACTCAATAGTGCTGTAGTTGCCGTAGATGCCCGTCTGGTAACCGGCCAGCTCTAGCGTCTTGGAAAACGCCTGCAGGTAGGGGCGGATTTGGCGGGTATACTGCTCCCGGGTGGGGTTATCGTCGATCGCGATGTAAATCGGACGGTTGGTGGGGCCGCCTGCCTTCTTGTGCAACGCAATCGCCTTCGGTGCGTGTATTGCTGCACCAGCTGCGCCCTGCTTCCAATCGGCGGTTTCCGCACGGCCGAATTGGTAGACCGACGCCGTGGGCAGGTCTGCTGCTGCATTGGCCTTAGTTTCTTTGAGGGTTACCGGCTTGCCGGTCATCCACGCAGCGCCGGGGCGCTTGTCGGAGACGTAGCGAATCGCGCCCATGTGGCCGGCATTCTTAATTGCCTGCGGGGAAGGTACGCCGGCGGAGAAATCAATGATGGTGCCGCGCACCGGTCCGAGCGCCGCTGCACTCGGTGCGGCAGCGCCGATAGCACCTGCGGTCAGGGCGAGAGCGCCAGCCTTAAACAGGCCGCGACGGGAGAAAGATGGTGACATGTTGAGCTCCTGCAGTAATCACATTTGTCACAGTAGTTAACAACTGCACCATAGCAAGAGGTCTAGAGCCCTAGCCGGAACGAAATCGCATGTCGCGCTTTTACTTTGGGAAACTATTTTGAGTCGTTGCTAAACAACACTCGTGTGGGATTCTCAACCGTGCGCGATACCGTGCAGTCCTTCTCATGGGAGATGCGAATCAGGTTGTCCACGAGCTTGCGTGCTTGGTTGCCCTCGGGTCTATCCGGGAACGATAGATCGAACCCCACGCGAACCTCGGATAGGCGCGATGCGCCATCCTCGTTTACGCGGTCACCTTCTATGCGCACGTCGAAGGATTCCGGCTCCGTGCGCCTAGATGTCACCACATCCACGTCTACGGCGGAACACCCCGCGACGGCAGCTAGCAAAAGCTCGACAGGGGAGAGGAGCCCCTCGCCACTGCCAAATTCAATGCTCGCTCCCGCGGAATTGGTAGCTCGGTATTGGGCGGTATCGAGCCGGGTGAGGTCTACGGCGTATTGCTTTATTACTTCAGACATGTGGCCAGTTTAAGGCGAGGAAGCAGGTCGTTCGGGTGTCTAACAGTTAATTGGAAATCCTGCGTACTGTGAGTTCCATGAAGATCATTGCTATTTACGCGACGGAAACCATGTCTGATTGGGAGTATGCCTACCTCACAACACAGGTAGCTGAAGCTGAGGCCCAAGTGCCGGATCGCTTCAAGGTTTTGTTTGTTGGCGAATCTCTAGAAGCCGTCCGCTCTAAAGGCGGAATCGAGGTGGTTCCAAGCCTGACCTTGCAGGACATCCAGAATCGGACTGATATTGCAGCGTTCGTGGTGCCAGGGGCAGATACATATTTTAACGGGCACGAACAGCTGTTGGAAACGATTAAGGTCCTAAATGAGAACAAAGTGCTATTGGCGGCAATCTGTGGTGGAACTGTGGCCTTCGCTCGCGCTGGGGTGCTTAACCACTGCAAACACACTTCCAACGCGCAGGGCTTCCTTGCCTCAGTGAACTACGCCAACACCCAGGGCTATAAAGAAGAGGATGTAGTTTTTGACGGGGGAGTGATTACGGCATCTGGATTGGCTCCGGTGTCATTCACCGCGGCGGTATTGCGCGGGGTGGACGTCTACCCAGATGATGTCGTGGACGCTTGGTTGCAATTGCATGAGCAAAGAACAGAAGCGGCCTTCGTTGAACATATGAACAAGGTTCAGGCGTGGGCCTCTTCAAACTAGCTGGAGTTAACGAAGACCACTTCAACGGTTCGGGTCTTTGCTGAAACAAAGGTGCCTGACATTCAGCGCTTTTATTTCCCAGGGCAAGACTATGAATATTAAGCTACCGGACCTCGTAATCAACCAACTGGTTGATTGCAGCTTCAACCAGCCCTGTGATTCAACACGGGGACGAATGTAGAAAGATGAGTCCTTAGAGTATTTGATTCATCGCTAATCCGGCTGCGGCAGCGGTTGGGAAGGACAATGACCATGAAAGCTTTGTATTGGGCATCAATTTTCTACCTCGTATTGGGATTGGGCGCTGGCGTGTTCTACCGAGAATTCACGCGTGCCAATGATTTCCCCGAGGGCGAGTTCACTCAGCTAAGCGTGGCGCACACCCACTTGCTAGCGCTCGGTTTCATGATGAGCCTTATCTTCTTGGTATTGGAGAAGGTCTTTGGCCTGTCACGCAATCGTGGTCAGTTCAATGCGTTCTTTTGGCTGTATAACGTCGGCGTGGTTGTCACCGTCGGCGTCATGATCTGGCACGGATGCTTGACCGTAATGGGGGAGGAGTCTTCTGCAATGATCTCTGGCATCGCTGGTCTTGGTCATATCTTCATTACAGTTGGCCTAATCGCATTCATTGCAGCACTTGGCAATGCCGTCAGCGAGGCTCAAGAGGTGAAGTCTCAAGCAGTAGCGGGTGGCTAACGAAGGGGAGGGCTGATTCTACTGGCACGGTAGGGTTTGCGAGATTTGAGTTCGCCTGAGCAGACGGGGCCCTAGGCTCTATCTGGCATTCTTACGTGAACTGCTTTTCACAGAGCGGTGCTGGTACTTGAAGCTGCAAATGAATTTCCTGCTTGGCTTGGCCGTGTTCTTTACCGCTGATTAAATGTGTATGGACTTCTGGCCATCGATAAAATGTGCTTGCTCATCTGCCAAAGTAGCAGACCTCATTCTCGTCCGTAGGTTTCAACAGTTCTACTGTTGATTTCTATTGAATAGGGTCCGGCTGTTCTTCGTGCATGCGGAACAATGATATGGGCAATGCATTTAGCCCGGTGTAGTTGTGAGTGGGGTTGGTGTTTCGGAATCGTCCATGACTGGTGCCAGCTCAATTGGTGGGCCGACGATTGCTGTTGAAGATTTTTCAGCGGAAAGCCTGCCTTGCGTTATCCCTCCAGTCTGTGCGAGGTCGGCACCCGTTATCTTCACTTCGTCTAGTAGATGGAATACCTCACCGCTTATGAGGTAAACCGAGTCTTCTGGGGTTGCCCGCAAATTGTGGACACGTAGTGGAGCTACCTAGTGGTTAGGCGGCTATTTCTTTTCTGCTGGTGGTTAGACCGATGCGGTTCTCGAAGTCGGCGGGGCTTATCATCCCG
>NZ_JAKRNA010000042.1:0-6540 GCF_022347435.1 Corynebacterium sp. ACRPE
GCGCTCGCTCCGCGCGACCTGCCTCGGGAGGACGCCCCGGTTCCCTCGCCGCCGACCGAGCCGCCTTCGCCATCGACCGCGGCGCCCGCTCCTGCGTCTGGTTCGCGTCCTGGCCCAGCGCCCGCACCCCAGCAGCGGCCCGCGCCAGCGCCCGCACCGGCACCCCGCCCGCAACCTGCGGCGCCGGCCCCACGCCCACCTGCGCGGGACAAAAGCGGCCTGCCGAACCTGAATATCCCGCCGCACGAAGTCCGCGGGCGCATCGAGGACGCGGTGCCTGATATGCCGGCCGTGCCCGCTATGCCTGCGCCCGCCCCGCCACCTGCGCCGCCGCTGCCGCCCGCGCCGCGGATTCCGGGCCTCTAACTCACCGCTTTCAACCCCACGATGCCGCCGATGATCATGGCGAGGAATAGCACCTTCCACACGGTGGCGGCCTCGTGGCCGGCGGCGAAGGAATAGATAACTGCCACCGACGCCCCAACGCCCGCCCACACCGCATAGGCCGTGCCCACCGGGATGCTGCGCATCGCCCACGCCAGCCCGCCCATGGAAATTGCGCAGGCCACGAGGAAAATAAGCGAGGGCCACAGGCGCGTAAAACCTGCGGACTTATCCAGCGCCGCCGCCCACACGGCCTCGAATGCGCCGGAGAAAATCAAGATGAACCACGCCATAGCTGCTTCCTGGCCGTCTTGTCGCGTTGCCGGGTACGGCTCCCTCGTCCGGGGCTCGCGCAAGCCGCGGCGAACCTGCACCCAATGATGGCACACTAGAAAACCATGAAGATTGCATTTCTTGGAACTGGCCGCATGGGAACCGAACTAGCCCGCCGCCTGCTCAAAGAGCAAGACGGCATCGAATTGACCGTCTGGAACCGCACCGCCGAGCGCGCCCAGCCGCTGGTGGAGGAAGGCGCCGAGCTTGCCGTCTCGCCCACCGAGGCCGTAGCGAACGCCGAGGTCATCATCACCTCTCTCTTCGGGCCTGACGATGTCCGCGAGGTCGTCGTCGAGCCGCAGCTCATCCCCGCGGGCGTAACGTGGATCGACACCACCACCGTCTCGCCCAACGATGCCCGCGAATTCGCCGCCGCCGTGGACACCTACGTCCACGCCCCGGTCGTCGGCACGCTCGGCCCGGCCCGCGAGGGCAAGCTCGGCGTCTATGTGGGCACGCCTGACGACGCCCGCCGCGAGCAAGCCATGTCCCTCGCCGAGTCCTGGGCGGGCGAAGACAAGCTCATCGGAGTGGAAGCGGCGGCTACGGCGGCCATCGGAAAGCTGCTGGCGAACCTCGCGCTCGCCGTCACCGCCGAGGGCCTGCTCGAAGCCCTGCAGCTCGGCGAGTCCGAGGGCCTGGACTCCGAGGTGGTGCTGCAGATGCTAGATATCACCGGTCTGTCATTCATCGCCAATATGAAGGCGCCGTTTATCACCGGCGAGCGCAATACCGACCCGGGCGATTTCACCGTCGACGCCCTGGCCAAGGACGCCAAGCTCATGGAGATGACCTCTACCAAGCCGCTGCCCGCCCTTACCGCCGCCATCGGCCGCTTCGAAGAGATGCAGGCCATGGGCCACGGCAATCAGGACTTCTCCTCCATCTTCGTCTTCCGCAATAAAGGCTAGTTATCCACAGGTCCGCCGGGCGTGCGGGCCGAAATTCTCCCTTTCGGCCCTAGTTATCCACAGGTTTGCGCGCTCGTCCTCGCGCGGGTTGCGCGCCGTAGCTTAGGCTGCGGGGCATGACAGCTCTTCAGACTTATCTCGCGGCCTTGGCGCCCGGCATCGACATCGTTGCCGGGTGCGTCGGCATGTCTGAAGACCAGCTGCGCGCCGCCGGGGCGCCCAATAAGACGGCCCGCACCTTGCTCACGCTTGCCGACGCCCTCTTTGCCCCCACCTCCTTTACCCGCCTCCAACGCCAGGCGGTTACCGCCGCCCGCGACCGCGCCCACCCACTGCCCACGCTGGAGGTCATCGAGCGCTACGCATCCCGCGCCAAGACCAAGCGCGACGCCTGGCGCCTGCGCGTGGAGCTGTGCCGCACCGCCGCCGATACCGATGAGATGGAAAAGCTGGCGCGCAAGAAACTGCGCGAGCTCAATCCCCCGGCCCCGCCGCGCCCCGGCGTGCGCATCCGCCGCCGCAAGGACGCGCCGTGGACCCTCGCGATTACCGGGCCCTCTTCGCTCATCGCGGATTTGGAATCCAGCCTGGATGAGGATGCTCCCCTCGATTCCGTTGCGGAGCTCTTCTCCCCTTCTGGCGCCTCCCCGGCTGCCCGCCCAACCATTACGACCAACGCGATCATCACGCTCGACGAGCTTGACCGCATCATCGATGGCGACGGCGAGGAAATCACCATCCAGCTCACCAACGGCGCCCGCCTCACCGGCGCGGAACTCGTCTCGCGCACGCTGGCAGAGCGCGGCCTTATCACCCTCGTTCACCCCTTCGAGGGCGCGGTCAACCTCTACCGCACGGAGCGCATGGCCAACGAGAAGCAGCGGCTCATGGCCGCCGCGGAAAATCCGGTGTGCCCGTGGGCCGAATGCAACTATCCGGCGGATAAATGCCAGGTGCACCACTTGCAGGCGTGGCAGCACGGCGGCGATACCAATATGGCAAACCTCGCCACCTGTTGCCCGTACCACAACGGCGTCAATGACGATGACCCGAATGCCCCACCGGTGCGCGGGCGCCTCGTTCGGCGCCGAGGCCGCGTGGTGTGGCAGCCACCCTGGGCTGACACCGCGCCAGCACCGCCATCGGCCCACTAGCCCCCTAAACCGCCAGGCAGCAGGATGCCCTGCTGCCGCATTGGCGTGCCCTCAGCTAGCGAGCCCCGCAGCTAGCGAGCCCCGCAGCTAGCGAGCGATGCGAGCCGCAGCGGCGCGGGCATCCGCGATGACATTGGGTACGCCAACCCCGCCGGCCCAAGCGCCGGTGGCATCGATGCCCGGCGTCGCCGCGAGGGCGCCGCGCGTGCCGGCCACGGTTTCCAGGTGGCCGGCATCAAAGCGTGGCAGGCCGCCGAACCAGCGCTGGGTGAAAATCTCGGCAACGCCCGCGGCGCGGCCGTCGAAGCCGGTGAGGCGCTGAAGGTCATCGAGGGCGTAGTCGACGAGGTCGTCTTCCTCGGCGCGGACGATGGCGTCGTCGCCAAAGCGGCCGAAGGAGGCGCGCACCAAGGCACCGCCGCGCTCGGCCAGGTGCGGCCACTTGCGCGAGGACAGTGTGAAGGCCTTGGCGTGCACGTCGTCTTGGTCGGTGGCCACGAGGATGCCGGAATTTTGCGGCAATGCATTGCCGGCCGGGTCCGTGTCAGACTCGAACTTCAGGCCCACGACTGCCGACGCCGCCAGCTTCACGCTCTTCAACCGCTCCGCCGCCCGCGGGGACACCTTGGGGAGCAGGCGCGCTGCGGTCGGGGCCGGGGTGGCCACCAGCACGCGGTCGAAGGGGACGGTATCGCCGGGTGCGCCGGCCAGGCGGAATTTCTCGCCCTCGCGAGTGATGCCGGAGATGAAGGTATCGAGGTAGATCTTGGCGCGGGATTTATCGGCCAGCGTCTCGTAGAGTTCTGCGTAGCCGCCGCGGAAGGTCTGAAAGACGGGTCCGCCGCTGCTCGGCTTGGCCGCGCGCGCTTCTTCCAACGAGCGGACCGCGGCCGAGAGGGTGACCGGGCCGCGCGCGGAGAGCGCGTCGAGCGTCTCGGCCAGCGCCGGGATGGTCGCGCGCACACCCAGGTCATCGGCCGAGCAGGAGTACACGCCGCCGAGGAGGGCGGAGATGACGTGGTCAACGAGGTCGTCGCCGAACTGCTGGCGCACGAGCTTGCCGACGGAAACGTCGCTCCCAGCCGTCCACTCGAAAGGCTCCTCGTTGTCGATGCGACGGGCGGTCTCGGCCGAAACCAGGTGTGCGACCGGCTCCGAGTGCGAAGGAATGCCCATCATCCCGCCGCGCGGCAGCGGCTTAAGCTCGCCGGAGTACACCAGGGAGTGCAGACCGGAGGGCTCAACCAGGCTATCGCCCAGGCCGAGGGATTCGATGAATTCCACGGCGTCGTGGCGGCGGGCGAGGAAGGCCTCGGCGCCCATGTCGGTGGGTCCGCCATTAAACGGCACGGAGTACAGCTTGCCGCCGATGCGGCCGGCGGCCTCGAAAACCTCAACGTCGTGGTCGCGCAGCTCGTAGGCGGCCGTCAAGCCCGCCAGGCCAGCACCAATAATCGCAATACGCATTTAGCCCTCCTCGTGGATGATGGATACGGCGCGGGTGATTGCCTCCGCGTCGGTAGTTGGCAAGACCCCGTGGCCGAGGTTCCAGATATGGCCGTCGATATCGCCGCGCTCGCGGGCCCGGTCGACCTCGCCGCGGATGGTGCGCACGGCCTGGCGCACGGCGTCGTCGCCGGCAAAAAGCATGGCCGGGTCGAGGTTGCCCTGCAACACGCGGGCGCTTACGCGCTCGGCCGCGGCGTCCATGGGCACGCGATAATCGACGCCCATAACTTCCGACCCCGCCTCCGACATAGCCGGCAAGAGCTCGCCGGTGCCGACGCCGAAATGGATGCGCGGGATAGTCACGCCGGCCAGGATCTCCCGGGAGTACGGCAGCACGAATTCGCGGTAGTCACGCTCGTTGAGGTAGCCGGCCCAGGAATCGAAAAGCTGCATGGCGTCAATGCCGGCGTCGACCTGCACCTGCAGGAAGCGGGTGATGGTCGGCACCAGACGGCGCATGAGCATGTGCCAAGTCTCCGGATCGGCGTGCATGAGGGCCTTGGTGCGCTCGTGGTTCTTGGATGGCCCGCCCTCAACGAGGTAGCTGGCCAGCGTGAACGGCGCGCCAACAAAGCCGATGAGTGCTTGGGTTTCGGTGAGCTCGGCCAGGATGCGGGCGATGCCCTCGGTGACCTCGGGGACGTCGGTATCCAGCAGCGGCAGCTTGCCGACGTCCTCCCTACTCCGCACCGCCTGCTCCATCACCGGCCCACGGCCCGGCACAATATCGACTTTGACGCCCGCGGCCTTGAGCGGGACGACGATATCGGAGAACAAAATGGCGGCGTCGACGTCGTGGCGGCGCACCGGCTGGAGGGTAATTTCTGCCAGCAGTTCCGGCATGAAGCAGGAATCGAGCATGCTAATACCCTCGCGGGCGGCGCGGTACTCCGGCAGTGAGCGGCCGGCCTGGCGCATGAACCAGACTGGGGGGCGGGAGGGGGTGCGGCCGAGGGCGGCGTCGATAAGCGGGGCACGATTGAGTCGAGACATGCCCCAATTATGAATCAAAAGTTGGAGTGAGGGCTAATTAGCCACGCAAGCTGCGGTCCTTGATGAAGCGGTTGGACTGCGGCTGGAAAAGCAGCGCGAGGGCGACGATCAAGGTGATGGGGATAATCAGCAGCCCGAGCCCGCCGATGCCGAGTGCGAGTGCGGCGATATTGGTAAAAAGCGCGAACGCGATGACCACGGTAATGATGCGGCGTGCCCACTTGGAGCCGCCAGCCAGCTGCGCCGCGAAGAGCGCAAGCAGGATAGCGCCGACGGAGTTGGTCACCGCGACGAACAGGCGATTGGAGTGGAGATACTCCGCGACCTGCGCATTCTGCGGCTCCACCTGTGGCCCGCCCGAGCCGAAGATGCCCACCATGCCGCTGACCAGCATGATCACGGCGCTGACGACGAGCACCCAATATGCCCAGCGCAGCGGCCGCGGCCACGCGTCGAGGTTCTCCTTGGCGGAGGTGTTTCGGGCCGCGCGGTTATAGTCGCGGGGCCCGGGCCGATCGGTGTTATTCATCGCTTATCCTCCCGGTCAGTGCGGCTAGCGCGGTCGGCACGGTTGGTGCGGTCGGGGTGTTCGCGCTTGCTGTCGTCACGCTTGCCGCGCTGGTCGTCCTTGGAGCGCGTGCGCTCTTCTTCGGCGCGCTTCTTCTCGCGCTGCGCTTGCTCGAGTTCCTTTTCCAGCTCGCGCATCTGCTCGAGTTCGCCGGTGTAGTCCAAGGTTTCGGCCCGCACGGAGAAAATCAGGCCGAGCACCGCCGCGACGCCGACGAGGATCTGCACCATGCCATCGGCGGCAAAGAGCCAATCGGGCACGTCCGCGCCGGCCGGGGTGACCATGAAGGTCAGCAGGATGCGGAATCCGAAGTAGAGCGAGAAGGCGAACCACACGCGGCGCGAGGTGCCGGCCCGCTTGCTGCGGTTAGCAAGGGACCGCAACAGGAAGGCCAGCAGCACGATAATCGCCAAGGATATGGCCGCCGAAAGGGCGACGGAGCCGTAGGCGGCGGTGCGGAGGAAGGCGTCGGAAAGCTGGGCTTCATCCACGCCGGCCGGTGCGGATTTGGCCATCTCCTTGGCCTGCGACATGAGTACGTCGTGGTTGAGCAGCGTGAGCACCACGTTGAGCACCTGGTGCACGGCCTCGCCGCATAGCGCGCCCAGCCACAGCCACAGCATGTACGTCACGGACTCCGGCCGCTGCTGCTGCCGCGGCGGGCGGTGCGTGGGAGGGGCAGGGG
>NZ_JAKRNA010000043.1:0-6451 GCF_022347435.1 Corynebacterium sp. ACRPE
CACACCGAGGATTTCCCGTCGGGGGCTAGATATATGCTTCCGGAGCATATACTTTCCGGAAACCTACAGGTCAATCCGTGAAAATCCGCGATTCCGGACACACTTTTTGACCCTTAACCCCGCATAGTCGCCCTAAGATGGTCATCATGAAAAAGCTGCTTTCCACCCTTGTCGCCGTCATTCTCATTGCCGCCGTGGCTGCCGCCGCGGTGTTCATTTGGCAGGTGCGGGAACCGGTGGAGGTGGAGACCGAATCGAGTAATACCAAGGTCATCAAGGCCGTGGAGCGTGAAGAGCAGGTGGTGCTCGTCTCGCTGGGTATCGAGGGCCTATCGGAGGAATCCGCCAACAGCAAGCTGTGGAATTGGCAGGTCCCGGGCAGCGAGCGCACCCAGTACATCAAGTACTCCTACCGCGCGAAGCTCGGCATCGAAGGTTCGCAGGTTCAGGTGGAAGAAGAATCCCCGCACCACTTCCGCGTGCAGATCCCAGAGTTCATTTTCATCGGGCACTCGGATGAGAATTTCGAAACCGCGGTGGAGGACAACGGCGCGTTGAGCTGGATTACCCCGGATATCGATAAGGCGGAAACCATCACCAAAATCCTCAATGAGGATAAAAAGAAAGAGGACATCGCGGATAATCGCGATGTCCTCCAATCCCAGGCCAAGCAGTTCTACACCGGCATTATTTCCGGAGTGGACCCAGAGGCCGAGGTGGACTTTTCTTTTTGCTAACTAGTCCACCTCGGTGAACTTGCGGTCCCACGAGGAGCGGACCGGGTTGGCATCGGCCAGCAGGATATCGAAGCGGTCGTTGGCAATTTCTACGATTTCGCCCAGTGCGGTGCGGTACTCCTGCTCCGGGGAGTTGGCTAGGCGGCGCACGCCGGCATCAATGACGCGGTCGACGGTGTCATTGGTATCCAAATAGGCCACAAACGGCATGTCAAAGCGCTCGCGGTAGGCGGCGGAAAGCTCGGTGATGCGCTCGGTCTGCACATCATCCAGGTCGGTCAGGCCCAGGGAGCCGCGGTCGGCGGAGATGGTGGCGGCCTCGTCGGCGTCGGCAAGCAGCAGCTCATCCATGGCCGGGTAATCGTGGATGAGGGCGGCGCGGCGGGAATCATCCGCGGTCAGCACGGCCACCTGAATGGCCGCGCGCAGCTCATTAACATCGCCGAAGGGCCGCGACTCCCACGCCAGCTCCAGCGGCCAGGTCTCGTTATTAAACAGCGGGCGCAGCGCCGAGACGAATTCCTCGCGGGAGGCGCCATTGAGCTGCTGCAAGCTCACGCTCTTGCCGACGGCCCGAGACAC
This sequence comes from Corynebacterium sp. ACRPE, assembly GCF_022347435.1. Taxonomy (NCBI): domain Bacteria; kingdom Bacillati; phylum Actinomycetota; class Actinomycetes; order Mycobacteriales; family Corynebacteriaceae; genus Corynebacterium; species Corynebacterium sp. ACRPE. Next base: position 1,320 of record NZ_JAKRNA010000043.1, read on the forward strand.
CTGCGTTCCCTGCTTGCCCCCTGTATGGAAGAACAAAAGGTTGAGCACGATGGCGGTAATGGCGCCGATGGACATGCCAGAAGAGACGAAGGTTTGTGCCCACTCCGGGAAGGCGGTGGCGATATCCGGCTTGAAGGTCACCAGCATGGCCAAGCCCAGCGCGGAGGTGACGATGACGGAGTTGCGGCCATCAGAAAGATCGGATTTGGCGATGGTCTGCAGACCCACCCACGCCACGTTGGCGAAAAGTGCCAGAGACGCGCCGCCGAGAACCGGGGAGGGGATGGAGGCCACGACCGCGCCGGCCTTGGGCAGAATGCCCAGCACCATCATGAACCCGGCGGCGGCAACGGCCACCCAGCGCGACTTCACGTTGGTCAGGCGCACCAGGCCAACGTTTTGGGCAAAGCAGGTATAGGGGAAGGAGTTCATCACGCCGCCCACTAGGGTGGACAGGCCATCGGCGCGAATGGCGCGTACGACGTCATCGCGGCGGATGCGCTTTTTTACAATCTCGCCGGTGGCAAAGACGTCACCGGTGGTCTCCACCATGGTGATGATCATGACGATGATGAGCGAGAAAATAGCTATTAGGTCAAACTTCGGCATACCGAAGTAGAACGGGGTAGTAATGCCGAGGGCGGGGGCGGAGGAGACCTCGTCAAAGGAGGCGTCGCCAAGCACGAGCGCCACGCCAGTGCCTAAGACTAGGCCGATGAGCACGGCCAGAGTGCCCAGGAATCCCGAGGAAAAACGCTGCACCAAGATGATGACCGCGAGCGTGCCAAAGCCATAGAGCAAGTCGCGGGTGGCCGGCACGCCCTCGGCGTAATTGACAAAGTCATTGGCCGACACCCCCAACAGTGACGTACCCATAACCAGCAGGACCGAACCGGTGACCACCGGCGGGAAGAAGCGCAGCACCTTGCCAAAGACCGGCGCCGCAAAGAAGGTAAAAAGGCCGGCAACAATAATGGCGCCATAAATGGTAGGCAGCGAGGCCACCCCACCCGCGCCGTCGGTCGCGCCCAGTCCAATGGCAATAATCGGGGAGACGGCCGTTGTAGTCACGCCCTGCACGATGGGCAGGCGCACGCCAATGCGCTTGCCGACGCCCAGGGATTGAATAATCGTCGCTATGCCACAGGTCAACAGGTCCGCATTAATGAGGTGGATGGTGGTTTCCGCATCCAGATTGAGCGAGCCGGCAATGAGCAGCGGGACGATGACTGCGCCGGCATAAAACGCCAGCACATGTTGTAAACCCAAGGCGGCTAGTTTGGGGGCGGGTGGGACGATATCTACTGGATGCTTGGGCTGGGAAGCCACGAAGTCCTCCTTTGTGCGGAAGCGAAGCTGAACGGGATTAACAGTAGAGGTTCGTGCAGGTAGCGACCAAAATCTAGCGGTGATGAGGAACACGTTCGGGGCTAGTTCACCCCCGATAAAAGACGTACGTGCGTTCTGCATGAAACCACTAACCAGCTAAACAACACGACCGGTTTATTACTTGGCTTTCAAACGTTTGCGAGACTTGTTATTACCAGGCAATTGGTCAACAATTGAGGCCAGAGGGGCTTGGTGCTGTGGCTCGAAGAAAGCGGCATTTATCCCCTGCTAGAAATTCGCCCGAAAGAAGGGAATTATGACTACCGCAACGCAGCCTCAACAGTTTGAAGCTTGGAAGGGATTTGAGTCCGGTCCATGGACCGAGGGCATCAACGTCCGCGACTTCATCCAGCGCAACTACACGCCGTACGACGGCGACTCCAGCTTCCTGGCAGGCCCGACCGAGAAGACCAAGCGCGTCTGGGACACCCTGGAAAAGAAGTACCTGTCCGTCGAGCGCAAGCAGCGCGTCTACGACGTTGACACCCACACCCCGACCGACATCGACGCCTTCCCGGCCGGCTACATCTCAGAGGACGACGACGTTATCGTCGGTCTGCAGACTGATACCCCGCTGAAGCGCGCCATGATGCCGTTCGGTGGCTGGCGCATGGTCAAGCAGGCTATCGGCGAAGCGGGCAAGGAAGTAGACCCTGAGGTGGAGAAGATCTTCACCCGTTACCGCAAGACCCACAACGATGCGGTCTTCGATATCTACACCCCGCGCATCCGCGCTGCTCGTTCATCACACATCATCACCGGCCTGCCGGATGCTTACGGCCGTGGCCGCATCATCGGCGACTACCGCCGTGTTGCACTTTATGGTGTGGATTACCTGATCGAGGAAAAGCAGGCTTCCCGCGATTCCGTCGCAGATGCTGGCTTCTCTGAGCACTGGGCACGCTTCCGCGAGGAGCACTCCGAGCAGATCAAGGCCCTGAAGAAGCTCAAGAAGATGGCCGAGTCCTACGGCTTCGACATCTCCCAGCCGGCCAAGACCGCTCACGAGGCAGTGCAGTGGACCTACTTCGGCTACCTGGCTTCCATTAAGTCCCAGGATGGCGCCGCAATGTCCATCGGCCGCCTGTCCGCCTTCTTCGATTGCTACTTCGAGCGCGACCTCGCCGCTGGCATCATCACCGAGGAAGACGCCCAGGAGATCATTGACTCCCTGGTTCTCAAGCTGCGTATCGTTCGCTTCCTGCGCACCATCGACTACGACCAGATCTTCTCTGGCGACCCATACTGGGCAACCTGGTCCGACGCTGGCTTTGGCAACGACGGCCGCCACATGGTCACCAAGACCTCCTTCCGTCTGCTGCAGACCCTGGTGAACCTTGGCCCATCACCTGAGCCGAACATCACCATCTTCTGGGATCCGAAGCTGCCAGAGGGCTACAAGGAATTCTGCGCCCACATCTCCATTGAGACCTCCTCCATCCAGTACGAGTCTGACCGCCAGATTCGTGAGCAGTGGGGCGATGACGCCGCAATTGCTTGCTGTGTCTCCCCGATGGAAGTTGGCAAGCAGATGCAGTTCTTCGGCGCTCGTGTGAACGCCGCAAAGGCTCTGCTCTACGCCATCAACGGTGGCCGCGATGAGGTATCCGGCAAGCAGGTTGTCGAAGGCTACGAGCCCATCAAGGGCGATGGCCCGCTGGACTTCGACGAGGTCTGGCAGAAGTACGAGGAGATGCTGGACTGGGTTGTTGGCACCTACGTTGAGGCCCTAAACATCATCCACTACTCCCACGACAAGTACGCCTACGAGGCAGTCGAGATGGCGCTGCACGATTCCAATATCGTCCGCTCCATGGGCTGCGGCATCGCCGGCCTGTCCATCGTCGCCGACTCCCTGGCTGCTATCAAGTACGCTAAGGTCACCCCGGTACGCGACGAGACCGGCCTGATTACGGACTACATCACCGAAGGTGAGTTCCCGTTCTACGGCAACGATGACGACCGCGCCGATGATATCGCCGCTACCATTGTCCACACCGTGATGGAAAAGATTAAGGCCATCCCGATGTACCGCAATGCCATCCCAACCCAGTCCGTGCTGACCATTACCTCGAACGTGGTCTACGGCAAGGCAACAGGCGCCTTCCCGTCGGGCCACAAGGCCGGCACGCCGTTCTCCCCAGGCGCTAACCCTGAAAACGGTGCTGACAGCCACGGCATGGTTGCTTCCATGCTGTCCGTCGGCAAGCTGGATTACAAGGACGCCTTGGACGGCATCTCGCTGACCAACACCATTACTCCTTCCGGATTGGGCCGCACCCCAGAAGAGCGCATCAATAACTTGGTGGGCGTTCTGGATGCCGGCTTCATCATGGAGAAGTAAAAACCACCAACCCTCAACCATCTCGAAAAGGAGAAAATCATGGCAACCCCAACTTTCGAAGACCGCATGTCAGCAATGAAGGCAAACCGCGATGCACACCAGATGAACTCTGGTCTGTACCACGCAAACATCAACGTGCTGGACAAGTCCACCCTCGAGGACGCCGTTGAGCACCCAGAGAAGTACCCGAACCTCACCGTTCGCGTCTCTGGCTACGCTGTCAACTTTGTCAAGCTGACCAAGGAGCAGCAGCTCGACGTTATCTCCCGCACCTTCCACCAGGGTTCCTAATCATGGCAGATGGCGTTACTGGTGTCGTTACCCTCTCTCCTGAAGAAGGAGAGCGAGTCCGCGGCGCGGCCGCGGGCCTGGGAAATGACGCTCAATTCGATGACATTACCCGCCCCGAACTCATGGAGGCGCGCCGTACCGGCGATATTGCCCTCGTGCACTCTTGGGAGCTCGTGACCGCCGTCGATGGCCCGGGTACCCGCATGACGATGTTCATGTCCGGCTGCCCACTGCGCTGCCAGTACTGCCATAACCCAGACACCTGGGAGATGAAGACCGGCACGCTGGAGCGGGTCGAGGATGTGGTCAAGCGCATTAAGCGTTATAAGCCAATCTTCAACGCTTCCGGTGGCGGTCTCACCATCTCCGGTGGTGAACCCCTCTTCCAACTTTCTTTCACGCGCCGCGTGCTCAAGGAAGTTCACGATGCGGGCATTCACACCACCATCGATACTGCCGGTTACCTCGGTGCGCGTTTGCGTGACGACGACCTGGACAATATCGACCTCGTGCTTCTCGACGTCAAGTCGGGCGACGAGGAAACCTATCGCAAGGTCACTCAGCGCGAACTCCAGCCCACGCTGGACTTCGGCGACAGGCTAAACAAGATGGGCAAGTCGGTGTGGATCCGCTTCGTGGTGGTGCCAGACCTCACGGACTCGCCAGAGAACGTGGAAAATGTGGCCAATATCGTGGCGCGTTGGAAATCCAACGTTGAGCGCGTTGAGGTCCTGCCTTTCCACAATATGGGCAAGGACAAGTGGGATAGCTTGGGCATGAACTACCAGCTAGCTGACACGAAGCCACCAAAGCCGGAGGATGTGGAGAAAATCCGTGACGTCTTCCGCTCGAAGGGCTTGGAAGTCTACTAGCCTGGGAGGACATGACCTCCTATCGCCGCTTCGGCCACACAATTAAAGAGCACCACCTAGAAGTCCCGTGGGATTATTCCAATCCCCACGGGACTTTTGGGCTTTACGCCCGCGAGGCGGATTCTAGGGGTCGTTGCAACGATGATGGTTAGTTTGGTTTGATGCTACCGGTTTGTGTGAGGGCGTTGGTCATGACTTCGGCTGGGGTGCGCCAGTTGAGTGCTTTGCGTGGTTTG
>NZ_JAKRNA010000044.1:0-6421 GCF_022347435.1 Corynebacterium sp. ACRPE
TACAACACCGAACGCATCCAACAACGACTCAAGGGTCTAACCCCGATGCAATATCGAAATCAGACCCTTGAAGCCCTAACCGCCTAGAATTAAACCAGTCCAACTTTCGGGGGCCAGTTCAAATTTCTTAAATCCCGACGAGCTCGCCACCCTGAGCCAAGTAGTGGGCCCAATCCGTGATGTGGGGGTTCTTGCGCAGCAGAGCTCGGCGCTGGCGCTCGGTCAGCCCGCCCCACACACCGAACTCGACGCGATTATCCAGGGCGTCAGCGCGGCATTCGGTCAGTACCGGGCAGTGGCGGCAAATGACGGCCGCCTTGCGCTGTTCCGCACCGCGAACGAAGAGGGCATCTGGGTCGCCCTTGCGGCATTTGGCCTGGGTGACCCACTCACCACGCTCGGGATTTCGGGCTGTATTAGACATTCCAGCAGTCTTCACACGAACGGTCATGGGTGAGTGTGCTCCTTCCCAGACGGAATACTATGTAACGCATCTAAGTCTATTCATCCAGGTAGAAGATTGTCTAACACGTCACACTTTAGGGGGTGCGAGTGATCTTCCACCTACCAAGGGCGACCACGTAGGGTATGGGACGTGACTGTCATCAAATCTTTGGCCAAGATAGCCCTGTCTACGGTCTTGGTAGGCGCGCTCATCGCCCTGGCTCTTGCCCCCTTCGCGGGCATTTCCGGTGTGGCGATTGCCCGCACTAACGAAACCATGCAATCTGACCTGCAAGATCTGACTGCCGGCAATATCCCAGGCGTCACCACGATCAAAGACGCCAAGGGCAAGGACATGGCTTATGTCTTCAGCCAACGCCGCCACCCGGTGGAGAGCAAGAAGATCTCTAAGGCCATGAAAAACGCCATCGTCTCCATTGAGGACGAGCGCTTTTATGATCACGAAGGCGTGGACTTCCAGGGAAACTTCCGCGCGCTATGGACAAACCTGACGTCAGGCGGCGTCTCCCAGGGCGCTTCCACCATCGATCAGCAGTACGTCAAGAACTACCTGTTGCTGGTCTCTGCCACCACCGATGAAGAGCGCGCCGCGGCCACCGAGCAATCCGTGGCCCGCAAGCTGCGCGAGATGCGCATGGCCACCAAGATGGATGCGGAATTGGATAAGGATGACATCCTCACCAACTACCTCAACCTGGTGTCTTTTGGTAACCATGCCTATGGCGTCGAGGCGGCGGCCCGCACCTACTTTGGCACGCATGCTTCCGAGCTCACGGTGCCGCAGGCAGCGATGCTGGCTGGCATGGTCCAATCCTCTGAGCGCCTCAATCCCTATACCAACGCCGAGGAAGTAACCGAGCGGCGCAACCTAGTCCTGCAATCCATGGCGGATAACGGCCATATCAAACAACAGGAAGCGGATAAATATAAGGGGGAGAAGCTGGGCGTCGGCAAGAAGCCCAAAACGCTGGCCAATGGCTGCATCGGCGCCGGCGACCGCGGTTTCTTCTGTGATTATGTACTGAAATACCTGGATAAGAAGGGCATTAGCGAGGAGCAGCTAGCGCGCGGCGGCTACACCATCAAAACCACGCTGGACCCAACGGTGCAGGATAAGGCCCTCGAGTCCGTCCAAAACCATACCAACCCGGATGCCCAAGGCGTGGCTGAAGTCATGAACGTCATCAAGCCCGGCAGGTCGGACCGCAAGGTGCTAGCCATGGTCTCCTCGCGCGATTACGGCCTGGACCTGGATAAAAATGAGACCATCCTGCCGCAGCCCTACTCCTTGGTGGGCAACGGTGCAGGTTCCGTCTTCAAGGTCTTTACCGCCGCGGCCGCGCTCGAAGCGGGCTATGGCATCAAAAACACCGTGGATGTGCCGACCCGCTACGAAGCGGAGGGCCTAGGCCACGGCGGCGCCGACGGCTGCCCGGCGGACCGCTACTGCGTGGAAAACGCTGGTGCCTATAAGGCCACGATGACGCTGCAGGAAGCGCTGGCGCACTCCCCCAATACGCCGTTTATCAAGCTCACGGAGCAGGTAGGCGTAGCACCCATCGTCGATATGGCCGTGCGTTTGGGCCTGCGCTCCTACGATGACAAGGGCAGCTTTGATAAAGACACCTCGATTGCCCAGCACACCAAGGACGCCAACTCCGGCTCCTTCACCTTGGGCCCGGACCAGGTCAACCCGCTGGAGCTTTCCAATGTCGGCGCCACGCTGGCCGCGGATGGCAGGTGGTGCGAGCCTAACCCCATCTCCCAGGTCACGGATAAGGAAGGCAACGAGGTCTATCTCAAGGAAACCCCGTGTGAGCAGGCCGTTGATAAGGGTGTTGCCCGTGCGATGAGCAACGCCCTGTCCGAGGACGCCAAGCAAGGCACGGCCAAGAATGCCGCCCAGGCGGCCGGTTACTCCAGCCCTATCGCGGCCAAGACCGGTACCACCGAGTCCAACCAGTCCTCCGCATTTTTGGGATTCAACGAGGGCATTTCCGCCGCGCCGTATATCTATAACGATGGCACCTCCACCGTCCCGCTGTGTACCGGCCCGGTGCGCCAGTGCGCGGGTTGGGGCAACCTCTACGGCGGCTTGGAGCCGGCGCAGACCTTCTTCAGCATGGCTACGCAGCTGCCGATAGCCACCAAGGCCGGGCTGCCGAATTACAACAAGAAGTACGACAACGGCACCACGGCCGATAAGACCCTTGATAGCCTGCGCGGCAAGTCCGAGGCCGAGGCCCGCCAGACCTTGGAGTCCAAGGGCTACGTGGTCAAGACCTCCCGGGTTATCGGCGGCAATGTTCCTTATGGCCGCGTGGTTCGCGCGATTACCGGCAAGGACGGCAAGAAGAAGGGCGCGGAGATTACGCTGCAGCTTTCCGACGACGCCGGGGCCTCCCAATCCCCTTCCTCCGGCGTGGCCGACGCCGACTCCACCGGCGCACAAAATAGCACCGGCGGCGGTAATGCCGACGGTGCTACGAGCCCGGGCCGCTCGACTGGCGACACAGGCGGCAGAACGGGTAACGGTGGTGGCGGTACCGATACCGGCGGCGGGTTCTCGCCGGAAGACTTTGGCATCCGCCAAGAGGACATCGATAGCTTTGCCAACGACGTCCGCAGTCTGCTTGGCCGCTAATCCTCGCCCGTTGCGGTCTTGCCCGCTTTAGCTCAGCTGGGACTTGACCTCAGCGGACAGGCGCTTGCCATCTGCCTGGCCGGCGGCCTTGGCATTGGCCACCTTCATTACTGCACCCATCTGCTTCATGGTGGGTGCTTCGCCGTTTTCGGCCTCTACCTCCGCGATAGAGTCCTTCACTAGGGCCTTAAGCTCGGACTCGTCCAGCTGGCGGGGTTGGTAGGCCTCGAAGAAGGGGACGTCGGCAAGCTCGGCTTCCGCCAGCTCCGGACGGCCGTTTTCCTCATAGACCTCGGCGGACTCGCGGCGCTTTTTAATCTCGCGCGCAATCACCTTGAGGATATCGGCGTCCTCCAGCTCATGCCGGGAGCCATTGGTCTCCTCGGCCTGGATGGCGGCCAGCAAGGCGCGGATGGCGCTGGTGCGCTGCTTCTCCTTGGCCTTCATTGCGGTTTTCAGATCTGCACGGATGGTTTGCTTTAGCTCGCTCATGCCTATCAATGTACGCCAGGTAGTGTGGTAGCCGTGAAACTTTTACGTATTCTTGGCGGCCTCACCGCTGCCGGCCTGGGCGCCGCGGCATGGGGCTATAGCGAACTGACCAAATTCGAGCTCAAGGAATATACGCTCCCCCTCCTGCCCAAGGGCACGCTGCGCGGTAAGTCGGAATTTCGGCTGCTGCATCTGTCCGATCTGCATATGATCCCCGGCCAGGAGACCAAGATTGCCTGGGTTTCTGCCCTCGACGCCCTAGAGCCGGACCTCGTGGTCAACACTGGCGATAATCTCTCCGACCAGCAGGCCGTTCCCGATACGTTGCGCGCTCTCGGTCCTTTGCTGGCTCGCCCCGGCCTCTTCGTCTTCGGCACCAATGATTACTGGGCACCGCAGCCGGTCAATCCCTTCAAGTACCTGCTGGGCAAAAAGCGCGAGCCCTCCTATGTGGACTTGCCGTGGCGCGGTATGCGCGCCGCCTTCTTGGAGCACGGCTGGCGCGATGCCAACCAGGCCCGCCATGAATTCAAGGTGGGCAATGTCCGCCTTGCCGTCGCCGGCGTGGACGATCCCCACCATGATCTAGATGACTACTCCGAAATCGCCGGCCCGCCCAACGAGGACGCCGACTTGTCCCTGGCGCTCCTCCATGCCCCCGAGCCCCGCGTGCTGGAAAAGTTCGCGGCCGACGGCTACCAACTCTCGCTGTCTGGACACACTCACGGCGGCCAAATCTGCCTGCCCGGCTCCCGCGCACTGGTAACCAATTGCGGCATCGACCGCGACCGCGTGCAGGGCCTCCACGACTTCGGCCCGATGAAGATGCATGTTTCCAATGGTCTGGGCACCTCCAAATTCGCCCCGGTACGCCTTTTCTGCCGCCCTTCCGCCACTCTGCTGAAAATCACCGAGGTGGACTAAACCCGGCCACCTGCCGTTTTGTTGATTGCGCTCAGCTTGCGTTAAAGTATCCAGGTACCGCTTTTCAAGGCGGAACGCCGGGATATGGCGCAGGTTGGTAGCGCGCTTCGTTCGGGACGAAGAGGTCGCAGGTTCAAATCCTGTTATCCCGACCAACAGCCCGCAGCTTTGCTGCGGGCCTTTTCGTTGTTACGCCAGCATTCCCGTAAATAGCGCCACGGCAACCAAGATGGCGGAGAAAATCCACGCAATTGGGAAAGCCAGCTTGAGGTATTTACCCATCTGACCTTCCGCAAGACCCAGCGCCAGCCAAAGTGCAGGCGAGAAGGGTGAGACGAAGGTACCCACCACATTGCCGATAATGAGCGCGCAGGCCGCACCCATACCGCTGACTCCAAAGCTCTCAACGGTGCCTTGAACAATTGGAAGCACTGAGAAGTAATAAGCATCCGTCGAGGTCAACAAATCAAGTGGCACACCAAAGAATCCCACAATCACGTGCAGGTGTGGTGCGACGCCCTCTGGTAGAACGTTCACTAATGTCAGTGCGATTTCCTCAAGCATCTTGGTTTCATTGAGGACGCCCAAGAACATCGCGGCGGCAAGGATGACGCCTGCCATGGCCAAGGCATTGGGCGCGTGACGCCGCAGGGCCTCCCCTTGCTCCATTGGTCCACTGAAGTTGATTGCCAAAGTGATGGTCGTGGCGATGAGGAAGGCTGGGGCGGGCGGGACTATGCCCGAGAGCAAGGCCACTAAAACGGCAAGTGCAACGACAATGTTGATCACGGTTACCCAGCGCCCTTCGCGGAAGTGGTAGCCCAATTTATGCTGTTCACGTGCCTGTGCAGCAGCGAATTCATCCGCCAACGCATTCACGTCCACTGCAGTACCACCCGCTAGTTCTCCGCTTTCGCGTAGCCCCGCAACGCGGCGCTGTTCCCACCACCCCAAAAGCGCAGCCAAGAGGAATACCAGCACAATCGCCACGCCTTGAATAGGCAGGAGTTGGACCCAGATGGCATTGGGCTGCTGATCGACCACAGCACCGGCGCGGCCCAGCGGGCCGCCCCAAGGAACCATGTTCATGACCGAGGCAGCCATCGCCACAATGGTGATGAGCACGTAGCGCGACATATTCAGCGCACGGTAGAGCGGCAAGAGAGCCGGGATAGTGATAAGGAAAGTGGTAGAACCCGATCCATCAAGGTGCGCTACTACACCAATCGCCGCAGTGCCCAGCGTTACGGCCATGATCCTTCCCCGGGTGGCCCTGATGAGCGTACGAATGACTGGAGTAAATAGGCCAACGTCTTGCAAAATGCCGAAGAAGATAATGGCGAAGATAAACATCACCACGACGTTGATAACGGAATTTAAGCCCTCGCTGAAAAAGTCAGATATTTCACCTAGACCAAATCCACATATTAAGGCGCCAACTACGGGTACCAGGGTCATGGGGATAATGGGATTTACTCGGCCGCGGATCAAAATTCCCACCGTCACGAAAATGATGATGAGGCCCATGGCCGTGAGCCCGAGCGAGGTCTGCATAGTGCTCCTTAATAAGTCGACAATTCACCATGTCCTACGCTACGAAAGTAGGCGAGTGTGACTCAGATTAAACCCCAGCTATCGACAACGCTACTACTACCCCCGAAGCCCACACCGGTTTAAATTGAATTTCCTATAGATAATCGTCACCACGAAGCACTTCGCACGGCTTGAGAAAGTCCCCACCCTCAGCAAAAGCATTCATGAAATTGCACGGAATTTTCGGGTTAAGGGTCAAAAAGTGTGTCCGGAATCGCGGATTTTCACGGATTGACCTGTAGGTTTCCGGAAAGTATATGCTCCGGAAGCATATATCTAGCCCCCGACGGGAAATCCTCGGTG
>NZ_JAKRNA010000045.1:0-5195 GCF_022347435.1 Corynebacterium sp. ACRPE
CACCGAGGATTTCCCGTCGGGGGCTAGATATATGCTTCCGGAGCATATACTTTCCGGAAACCTACAGGTCAATCCGTGAAAATCCGCGATTCCGGACACACTTTTTGACCCTTAACCCGCAAGTGCATTGATTGCCCATCGCGCCACAACGATCACGGCTGCTGCCAGGAAGGCGTCGATCCACCATGCGAGGCCGCGACGCAAGAGAAGGCCAATTCGATCCAGAATCATGCCCATAGGTTAGCGGCAATTCCGGCAGACGAAAATAATCGTGCCGGGGAAGATTTCGCCGCGCTCCGGCGACCATTGGCCCCACGTAGTGGTGAGATCCCTAGGCCATTCGGGCTCGATGATGTCCTCGATTAGGAACGGGCCTTCGCCCTGTAAAGCCTGAAACCAATCCGCGATAGTGCGATGAAATTCCGCATAGGTCAGGTTGCCATCGCGGTCTTGCTCCAGATAAGCGCGATCGAAATAGCTGATATCGGCCGTCAGATCGGTGGGATCATCAGGGAATATCCAGCGCATGGGGTGGTTGGTCGAGAGGACGAACCTACCGCCAGGTTTGAGGACACGGGAGACTTCACTTAGGGCTAAATCAAGGTTGGCAAGAAAAGGGAAGGCGCCGAACGCCGAGAAGGCTGCGTCGAAAGAGCCCGTCGCGTAGGGCAGTGAGAGTGCATCGGCCTGGGTTAAGGGGAGCCCGGGTCCAGCGTGGTTGAGCATGCCGCGGGAGATATCGAAGCCGGTGGCGAAGTGCGCGCGTGTCTGGAGCCATTCGGTACACGGGGCGGAGCCGCAGCCAATTTCGAGTACGGAGGAAGCCGAGACGTCGCCTAGCAAGTGTGCTTGGTCTTCGTGGAGCATTTCTGGGCACCAGTAAAAGGAAGAAAGGTAGTCGGGGTGCTCGGCGTGGTAATTGGCGGCGTCGCTATCCCAGTAGGCCTGGTTTGCGTGCGAGGGGGAAGTCACGGTGGGAGAAATTCCTTTGCGAAATAGTTGGTCCGTGTATTTGCCCTTTTAGCTGGACAGATGTAGTGTTGGACGGGCGTGTCTATGCCACGGGTTGTTCTAAGTCCCTGTAGGAAGGCTTTAAGCAATCACGAGGCGGGATCGAATATTCCTCTTTTTAGCTGCATTTGCGCAGCTTAGCAAGCTTTTTTCGAGAGACGCGCAGTTGTCCAATTTCGATTTCCTACATTTATTCGGAGCATTTTTTCAATATGCCATCTTCTAACACCCCGCAGGTTGCGATTAACGATATCGGAACCGCAGAGGACTTCCTCGCAGCTGTAGACGCCACCATCAAGTACTTCAACGATGGTGACATTGTCGAGGGTACCGTCGTCAAGGTTGACCACGACGAGGTACTGCTGGACATCGGATACAAGACCGAAGGCGTTATCCCTTCCCGCGAGCTGTCCATCAAGCACGACGTCAACCCGGACGAGGTTGTTGAGGTCGGCGATGAGGTTGACGCACTTGTTCTCACCAAGGAGGACAAGGAAGGTCGCCTGATCCTGTCCAAGAAGCGTGCACAGTACGAGCGCGCATGGGGCGCCATCGAGGAGCTGCAGGCCAAGGAAGAGCCTGTTACCGGTACCGTTATCGAGGTTGTCAAGGGCGGCCTCATCCTGGATATCGGCCTGCGTGGCTTCCTGCCTGCATCCCTCGTTGAGATGCGTCGCGTCCGTGACTTGGAGCCGTACATCGGCCAGGAGCTGGAAGCAAAGATCATCGAGCTGGACAAGCAGCGCAACAACGTTGTTCTGTCCCGCCGTGCGTACCTGGAGCAGACCCAGTCCGAGGTTCGCTCCGAGTTCCTGCACCAGCTGCAGAAGGGCCAGGTCCGCAAGGGCGTTGTTTCCTCCATCGTCAACTTCGGCGCCTTCGTCGATCTCGGCGGTGTCGACGGCCTGGTTCACGTTTCCGAGCTGTCCTGGAAGCACATCGACCACCCATCTGAGGTTGTCACCGTTGGCGACGAGGTAACCGTTGAGGTTCTGGACGTTGATCTGGACCGCGAGCGCGTTTCCCTGTCCCTGAAGGCTACCCAGGAAGATCCGTGGCGCGTATTCGCCCGCACCCACGCTGTGGGCCAGATCGTTCCGGGCAAGGTCACCAAGCTCGTTCCGTTCGGCGCCTTCGTCCGCGTCGAGGAGGGCATCGAGGGCCTGGTTCACATCTCCGAGCTGGCTCAGCGCCACGTCGAGGTTCCGGACCAGGTTGTCACCGTTGGCCAGGAAGTTATGGTCAAGGTCATCGACATCGATCTCGAGCGTCGTCGTATCTCCCTGTCCGTTAAGCAGGCAGACGAGGACTACACCGAAGAGTTCGATCCGTCCAAGTACGGCATGGCTGACTCCTACGACGAGCAGGGCAACTACGTCTTCCCTGAGGGCTTCGACCCTGAGACCAACGAGTGGAAGGAAGGCTTCGACGAGCAGCGTCAGGCTTGGGAGGCACGCTACGCAGAGTCCGAGCGTCGCTTCAACCTGCACACCGCTCAGATCGAGCGCAACCGCGCCGCAGCCGCTGAGGCTGCTGAGTCTGCAGAGTCCTCCAACTACTCCTCTGATTCCTCCGATGCAGCTCCGGCATCCGAGACTCAGGCAGAGGTTGGCGGCTCCCTGGCTTCCGACGAGCAGCTCGCTGCACTGCGCGACAAGCTCGCTGGCAACTAAAGCTTCCGCTTAGTTTCCGCTAAGCCTTAGGGCTTGGCTCACGGCCGCGCCCACTTCATCACCTAGATGGGGTGGGCGCGGATTTTGTGATCTTTTAGACAGTTTGTGCAATCGTTTGCCCGGATGATCGTTGCCTCTAGGTGGTTGACCAGCGGTGAAGCACTCCCAGGTAGAAAAAGTCCCTGGAAGGCCAACAAAACGGGCTTTTGTTCATGTGGGAATCCTCTTATACTCAAACCTGACGTTATAGCCAGTGCAGTACTGGTTATAAGTGGTATTTGAACTGAGGAGTAAGAAGTGGCATCTATTAAGGACACTTCCACCCACATCGTTGAAAGTATCGGCGGTGCCGACAACATCACGTCGCTGACGCACTGCGCGACGCGCCTGCGCTTCCAACTTGCCGATGCGGGGAAAGTTGACCAAGAAAAGCTCGATAGCGACCCAGCGGTGCTTGGTACCGTGCCCCAGGGTGCTCACGGCTACCAGGTAGTCATGGGCGGCGGCGTTGCTGACTACTACAACGAGATCATCAAGCAACCCGGTGTGCATGCTTCTGGTGACAAGGAGGCGTCCTCCAAGAAGGAGTATGACGGTGTTCGCGGTAAGTATGACTGGGTAGATTACTGCTTCGAGTTCCTTTCCGATACCTTCCGCCCCGTCCTATGGGCTTTGCTGGGCGCCTCGCTCATCATCATGCTTCTCATTCTGGCGGACACGGCACACATCCAGGATTTCCGCGCACCGCTGGAGGAGCAACCAGAAGGCTTCCGCCTGGCTCATGCCATGTTCCAGTCGGTCTTCTATTTCTTGCCCGTGATGGTCGGTGCGACCGCGGCCCAAAAGCTGGGCGCGAATATGTGGGTCTCCGCAGCTATTCCCGCAGCGCTTTTGACCCCCGAATTTATGTCGCTGGGTGAGCAAGGCGATACCGTCAACGTATTTGGCCTGCCGCTGGTCATCAATTCCTACGGCTCCCAGGTATTCCCGCCCATTTTGGCCGCAATCGGCCTGTACTGGGTGGAAAAGGGACTAAAGAAGATCATCCCGAGTGCAGTTCATATGGTCTTCGTGCCGTTCTTCTCCTTGCTCATTATGATTCCGGCAACAGCCTTCCTGCTCGGCCCGTTCGGCATTGGCGTGGGCAATGGCATTTCCTGGGTCCTGTACCAAATCAATGATTTCTCGCCGTTCATCCTGGCTATCGTCATTCCGCTGCTGTACCCATTCCTCGTTCCGATGGGCCTGCACTGGCCGCTGAATGTCATCATGATTCAGAACATCGCAACCTACGGCTACGACTTCATCCAAGGCCCGATGGGCGCATGGAACTTCGCCTGCTTCGGCGTTGTTGGCGCAGTCATGGTTATCTCCTTCAGGGAAAAGAACAATGCCATGCGCCAGGTTTCTATCGGTGCCTTCGCAGCGGGCATCCTCGGTGGCGTGTCTGAGCCTTCCCTCTATGGCATCTTGTTGCGCTTCCGCCGCAGCTACTACCGGTTGCTGCCAGGTTGTGCGGTAGGCGGCGCAATCATCGGTATCTTCGATGTCCGCGCTGAGGCCTTCGTCTTTACCTCTGCGTTGACCACTGGCGCTATGACGCCGCAGCTGGGCTACGTCCTTGGTATCACGGCTGCATTCCTTACCTCTTTCTTCCTGACCCTGTTCTTTGGCTACCGCACGGCGGAAGAAAAGCAGGCAGACTTGGAGCGCATCGCCCGCGAACAGGGCGAATCCGTGGATGACGTAGCTGCTCGTTCGGATTTCAAGTCCACTAAGACCGAAAAGGGCGTGTCCTCGAATGCGGGTGGCGCCGTTGCTGCCAGCGCTGCGGGCACTGCTGCTACTGGTGTTGCCGCCAAGCAGACTGGCAAGGAGGACATCGTGTTGGATTCCCCTCTGGAGGGCGAGGCAGTTGACCTTTCGGAAGTCCCAGATCCTATCTTTGCTGGGGCAAAGCTGGGGCCTGGTATGGCAGTCCAGCCAACTGGCACTACCGTCTATGCGCCTGCCGACGGCAAGGTGCTCACCGTTCAAAAGTCCGGCCATGCGGTAGGCCTTAGCCTCGACAACGGCGTGCAACTGCTCATCCACGTAGGTCTCGATACCGTTGAGCTGGGAGGCGAAGGCTTCGAAGTTCACGTGGAAAAGAAGCAACGCATTTCCGCGGGCGATAAGTTGATTAGCTTTGACCCGGAATTCATCCGTTCCAAGGGCTATAACTTGATTACTCCGGTCGTAGTTACTAACGCCATCAAGTTTGGCGCGGTCTCCGGCGAAGCCGGCCAGGTCACTCCGAATGATGAGTTGCTCCGCATTCCCCCGAAGCCGGAGGAAGCAGCGGAATAAAGAAACGCTGACACCTATAGCGACAGAGGAACCCCGCACCATGAACTGGCCCCCAAAAGTTGGACTGGTTTAATTCTAGGCGGTGAGGGGTTCAAGGGCCTGATTCCGATATTGCATCGGGGTCAGGCCCTTGAGTCGTTGTTGGATGCGTTCGGTGTTGTA
>NZ_JAKRNA010000046.1:0-3387 GCF_022347435.1 Corynebacterium sp. ACRPE
TGTTCCGGTTCCGGAGGATGCTAAGCCGGGTGACAAGATCACTGTTCCGGTTGAGGTGACTTATCCGGATGGTTCTAAGGACACCGTTGATGTAACTGTCACGGTCGACGAGCCGGATGCTAAACCGGAGGTTCCGGGTGCTGATGTAAATGTTGATGCAGTGCCAGATACCAAGGTCCAGCGCGCCGAAAAGGTGTCTATTCCGGTTAAGTCCACTGATGGTTCTGAGGTTTCCGTAACTGGTCTTCCTGACTTCCTGAAGTACAACCCAGAGACGAAGACCATTGAGGGTACTGTTCCTGCGGATGCTGACTTGAAGTCGTATGACGTTGAGGTGAAGGCATCCTTGGACGGCAAGGAAGACACGGATGAATTCAAGCTCACCGTAACTGAGCGCATGATTGAAGATCCGGACACTGATGGTGACGGAATCCCAGATTCTCAGGATCCGGACATCGATGGTGATGGCGTCAATAACTCTGATGAGAAGGCTGCTGGTACCGATCCGTACAACCCGGATACCGATGGTGACGGCACCAAGGATGGTGACGAGGACACCGACGGTGATGGTAAGCCGAACAAGGACGAGTCCAACCCGGATGAGGACAAGATCACCGATAAGGATGGTGACGGCATCCCGGATATCATCGATAAGGATGACCAGGATGGTCCGAAGGGCGATAAGGATGGCGACGGCATCATCAATGAAGAGGACCCGGATGCTGATGGTGACGGTGTTTCCAATGATGATGAGAAGGAAGCTGGCCTTGATCCGCTGAATCCGGATACCGATGGTGACGGCACCAAGGATGGTGACGAGGACACCGACGGTGACGGCAAGAAGAACAAGGACGAGTCTGAGGTTCCTGAGGGCAAGGTAACCGACAAGGACGGCGACGGCCTTGGCGATACCGGCGTGACGGATAAGGACCCAGAGGACGGCAAGGCTGACATCACTGATGGTCCGCTGACCAATGACACTGATGGCGACGGCATCCCGGATGCGGTTGATCCGGACATCGATGGTGATGGCGTCAATAACTCTGATGAGAAGGCTGCTGGTACCGATCCGTACAACCCGGATACCGATGGTGACGGCACCAATGATGGTGATGAGGACGCTGACGGTGATGGTAAGACCAACAAGGAAGAGTCTGACCCAACCGTTGATAAGTCCAAGGACTCTGACGGTGACGGCATCCCGGACATCATCGATAAGGATGACCAGGATGGCCCGAAGGGCGATAAGGATGGCGACGGCATCATCAATGAAGAGGACCCGGATGCTGATGGTGACGGTGTTTCCAATGATGATGAGAAGGAAGCTGGCCTTGATCCGCTGAATCCGGATACCGATGGTGACGGCACCAATGATGGTGACGAGGACACCGACGGTGACGGCAAGAAGAACAAGGACGAGTCTGAGGTTCCTGAGGGCACGGTCACTGACGAGGACGGCGACGGTGTTGGCGATACCGGTATTACCGACAAGGATGGCAATGGTAAGGCTGACATCGTCGATAAGCCGGATGCTGAGACACCGGATACGAAGAAGCCGGACTGGAACGATGCCAAGACCACCCCAGGTGAGTCTGTTGAAATCGAGAAGGATCCGAATTCTGGTGACGTTGAGTCCGGTACTGAAGTCGAGGTCACTGATGGTTCGGGTACTGCTGAGATTGATGACAACGGCACGATCACTGTGACCCCGGATGAGGATGCTAAGCCTGACGACAAGATTGTTGTTGAGGTCAAGGATCCTGAAGGCAAGGTAATCGATACCGTTGAGGTCACCATCGAGGAGAAGGACAAGCCTGGTTCCAACGAGGGTGGCTCCAGCATCCCAGGTGGCTCTTCCAATGTTGATTGGAAGCGTTGTGCACCGGCTGCTGCAGGCGTTGGCTTGCCGCTGCTGTTCCTGCTGCCAATTGGTCTGGCTTCCCAGATGAACATTCCGGGCTTCTCCCCGCTGGTAAAGCAGGTCTCTGCACAGATTGATGGTATTAACCGTCAGCTGGCTCAGCAGAATGTCGCACTGCAGAAGCAGCTGGGTATTTACAATGGCCCGCTTGCAAAGCAGGCTAGCCAGATTGACCTGATGCTGAAGAAGGTTAGCCCAGAGGCTGGCCGCATTGGTGGCGGAATTGCTCTTGCTGCAGCTGGCGCACTGGCACTGGGATTGCTTATCAACTCCTGTGCTCCGGGCGCTGGTTCCTCCAGCTCTTCCAGCTCCTCCAAGTAATCGTGGGAGTGGGGCTACTTAAAGTCCCGCGCCTGTGCGCCATGGGAAGGGCGTAATCTTCCCAACCTTTTAGGGAACGGAAATGGCCGTTAGCCCAGTTGAATCCACTAGGATCGCTGGTGCTAACGGCCATTCGTTGTGTTTTGCTAGCTAAAAGATTGATGCTTTGGACCAGACAAATTGGTTGAGTCGCTACGATCATTGAGAGCCTTGTTTTTGGGGTCCCTAGAGCTTCGCGGAAGTTACTTGTTGCTTGGTTTGTTTTAGGATCGATTGGGTTAGCTGTGTAGGGGGTAGCCCGAGTCGCCTCAGAGCGCGGTTTGCCGGATAGTCGGCGGACCAAAGAGTCGGGCCTGCTGCTCCAAAGGAGTCGTGTGTTATGCATTGGGTGGCCGATGGGGGAGGGGAGCCAATGGCGCTTGCTAGTATTAACACAGTCTTTAGTTAGGTGCGCCGCCATGGCGAAAGCTAAAGAACGATAATTGTACAACTCACGGGTGCTTCTGCCTGCACATAGAAGACAACGTCTTATTGGCAGGCAGAGGCTGAGATGCCACAAAAGTTGTGGCGAACCGTTGAACCTGATCCGGATAATGCCGGCGAGAGGGAGGAAAATTATGTCTACTACACGTGCGTCCGCTGCCCCGAAGCGCAGTTTGAATTGGCGCGTGGTCGATATCGTGGTTGCATCTGTTCTGGGTGTAGCCTGCGGCTTTGTATTTTTGGGTTGGAACGCAGTGGGCTACGCCTGGTTCCAAGCAATGGATGCTATTACCCCGGGGTTGGGCGGTATAGCCACTGGCATTTGGCTCATTGGTGGCGTACTGGGTGGACTTATCATCCGCAAGCCGGGTGCGGCTGTATACGTAGAGGTCCTAGCGGCTACTGTGTCCGCAGTGCTGGGCTCCCAGTGGGGCATTGAAACCTTGTATTCTGGCTTGGCGCAAGGGCTCGGCGTGGAAATCATCCTGGCTATCTTCCTGTACCGCAAGTTTGGCTTTGGTGTGTCGGTATTAGCTGGCATGTGAACTGCTCCCCATTAGTTGGACTGAGAAATCAGTTACCTACTAGTGGGGAGCAGTTGTATGCATACGCGTAGTTCGTTGTCGGCGGGGCAGCGGGAAGAATTGGTGGCCCTTTTCGAG
>NZ_JAKRNA010000047.1:0-2557 GCF_022347435.1 Corynebacterium sp. ACRPE
CTCGGAAAATTCGCAAAAGTGGAAATCTTCAGGATCAAAATTCGTGAGAGGACAGGGAGCGAACGGGAGCAATGAGTACTATCCTCAAATATATGGAATATATGGAGAACGAGTTTGCAAACAACTCCCTCAACGAGAGCGAAATCAGAGACACAGTGGAGTCGGCTGATTCCGTTGATGAGATCTCTTATTATGGTCAAGATTTTGACGTTGATGGTTTGGTACGACGTTTTCAAAAGGGAAGCATCAAGATCCCGAATTTTGGAAATAATGATCCCGATGTAGAATCTGCGGGCTTTCAAAGAAATTTTGTATGGTCTAAGGCGCAGATGGACCGTTTTATTGAATCTCTATTGCTTGGTTACCCAGTGCCTGGAATATTTTTGGTTCGGCAAAGAGACCGTCGGATGTTGGTTTTGGACGGCCAACAGAGGCTTGTCACGTTAAAACGATTCTACGAAGGGATCCATAACGGGCGAGAATTTAAGCTTCAAAATGTTGCAAAACAATTTAAAGGGGAATCTTACCGTTCGCTTGACGGATCTGCGTGTCGTCAACTCGACGATACCCCTATCCAAGCCACAATCCTTGATGCAAGTTCACCGTCCAGTTCTATGCAGGCGATTTATAATATTTTCGAGCGGCTAAACTCGGGAGGAACGCAATTAGCAGCACACGAGATAAGGGTCGCACTTTACGCTGGCCCTCTTGTCGAGCTTCTCGAAAGCCTGAACCAAAGTTCAGGATGGAGAAAACTTTTCGGTGCGCCCGCGAAACGGTTGCGTGACCAAGAATTGGTTCTGCGCATACTCGCCTTTTATCTTCGAAGTGGCAACTATCGGCGGCCACTGAAGTCTTTCTTGAATATATTTATGGATGAGTTTCAAGATGCTCAAAGTGAAGAATTACACAATGCTCAAGAACTTTTTTGTAAGGCAACTATGTTTTTGGCCGATACAGTAGGTTCAGACGTTATTCGTCCTTCTGGCCAGGTTAACCAAGCATTGACAGAAGCTTTGGTCGTTGCAGTAATGAGGTTGCTAAACAAGTATCCAGAGGTCGATGGTGAAGTGGTCGCATCTAGGATCCACACCCTAAAAGAGGATCGGGAATTCCAAGAGGCAATCTCACGGTCTACGGCTGATGAAGAACAAGTGCGAAAGCGACTCTCTAGAGCTCAAGAAGCATTGATGGGCAATTGTGATGCCTTGGAAGCATAGTTGGCCAACTCACGAACTGAAGCAAAGTCGAGATTGGTTAAAGGAACAAAGGGAGCATCTGTTAAATTTACCTTCTTACCCATCCGATTCACTTAGTGATCGCGATCTTGTGGAAGGGTATTTATCTCGCTACCTTTCTTTACGTGCTACTGGGCATATTGAGTTGGTGGTAGAAACTGTAATTCGGGAGTTTGCTAAGGCTCAAGCCTCTCCATCGGTTGTTAATTTCATCGAGCAGGGGCTATTTAAGGGGCGAAACGTAAAAGCAGATACGCTTATCGAAAGACTTGGAGTATTTGACAGTTCGCTGAAAGAGCAACTTCGTCACTTCTTAGAAGAGGGAAACCCACCAAGAAAATCGACGCTGAACGCGATGGTAAAATCTCGGAATAGTATTGCCCATGGAGTTAGTGAAAATATGACTGTGTCGAAAGCACTCGAGAACTCTCAATTATCACTTGAATTGACCAAGTTTCTAGTTGAGTTGTTCAACGATAAGATCAATAGAAACAATATCTAACGGGCGTAGGGGCCTGATTGTTAGCTGACAACAGTGAAATGATTTGGTTTCAGTGCCGTCCTTTTGTGTAGGACCAAAGATCGACTTAGAGGTAACGGAAAAGGGCTCTTGAAGATGAAAGACAAGGTACTAGCGCCAGGGAATTTGGGAGCCCTTTGCACCTAGGCTGTGCAGGAGCCGTGGGAGAATACATTAGGCCTGCTTCCCTTGGAATCACCAGTCGACATTTTCATCTTGTTTATGTATAAATATTCTTCCGCTGAACCTGTGGATATCTGGCGGTCGGAGGTATTGGCATTAAAGTTAAGGATTAAAAAGTTGGATCGTTTGGACTAAAAGTAAGGTTGGATGACGGAGAACCCTATTAAGGTAGTCAAATGCAGCTTGATGAATTCTATTAACCAAACTCTCAAATTAGACGCATGTGGTCAAAGTGGTCGAGAGTCGGGCAATTGGATTTCGTGAACAGCAAGAACTAATGGAGGGACGACCTGGACTTCTCGCCTTCCTCGAATACGGAAATGAGGGCCGCAATGCCTGCACCAAGTACAATGCCGGACCGCGTACCCGAGGGGATTAAGCGCACTACTTTCGCCGCCCAGCCGGTAAATTCTAGCGTTAAAGAAAATATTCCGAGCAAAAATTGGAAACTGATTAGAGCCCAAATGCCCTCCGCGCCTTCTGGGAAAGATTGCACATAAAGCGTCAGCAGTGGAATAGCAGGTGTGATCCAACCAGGTACGACAGGATCACCAAGTAAGTGGTGAGTCAGGTAAAGCAGGCCATTAAGTATAACCACCGCTAGGGCCACTTGATA
>NZ_JAKRNA010000048.1:0-2049 GCF_022347435.1 Corynebacterium sp. ACRPE
GCAGACAAACCAATCAACACACAACCATGCACACAAAAAATAAAAAGTACATTGGCACACTATTGAGTTCTCAAACATCATCCGCACACCACAAAAAAATTAACCTACCGTTAACCTCTCGATGGCGGCCCGTACAAACCTACTCAACCAAATGAACCAAGTCAAATCATCGAACCAAGTCCGCACAAAATTCGCTAGAAAGTAACCTCCCGGCTACCTCGCGGCGACTTCGATAAAGCTACACCCCCACCTAGAAACACACAAATCCCCTGGTAAATGGCCAATAACCGTTACCAAGGGATCATGTAGCTACCTTATTGACACGAAGCGTGACGGCATTAGGAAGGATTCGCAACCCGTGCCCCAGCGAAGCGCTTCTTGCCCTTGCGCAATACCAGCCACGAGCCATGCAGGAGGTCTTGGGAAGACGGAGACCATTCGATGTCCTCGATGCGCTGGTTATTCACGTATGCACCGCCTTCACCAACAGTGCGGCGCGCGGCACCCTTCGATTTCTCCAATCCCGCACCTACCAATAGATCCAGGATCGTGGCATCCGAGCTGACTTCCGCTACCTCGGTCTCCTGCAATGCAGAAGACAGGGTGGCCTCGTCCAAATCCTGTAACCCCGCCTTACCGAACAAAGCTTGAGAGGCCAGCTCCACTGCTTCGGTGGCTTGTGCGCCGTGGACCAGTGTGGTCATTTCTCGCGCCAACACTCGCTGCGCCTCACGCTTGTAGGGTTCCTCCTCTACCTTGCGCTCCAGATCCGCGATCTCCTCCTGAGTCAAGAATGTAAACCAACGCAGGTAATCGATAACCACCGCGTCTCCAGCATTAATAAAGTACTGGTACCAGGAGTATGGGCTGGTCAGCTGCGGATCCAACCATAGCTTGCCGCCGCCGGTGGATTTGCCGAACTTATTACCCTCGGCATCCGTCACCAGCGGTACCGTCAGGCCGTGGACTTTCGCACCATTCACGCGCCGGTTCAGATCCACACCGGAAACGATGTTGCCCCACTGGTCGCCGCCGCCAATCTGCAGGACACAGTCGTACTCATTGTGCAGGTGCACAAAGTCGTTAGCCTGCAGCAGCATGTAGGAAAACTCAGTGTAGGAAATGCCATCGGACTCCAAGCGGCGCTTAACCGTATCGCGGTCCAGCATGGTATTCAGCGAGAAATTCTTACCGATATCGCGCAGGTACTCGATGACGTTGATCTGGCTAATCCAGTCCGCGTTGTTCACCATCACCGCTGGGCTTGCAACGTCACTCTCATCGGTGAAGTCCACGAAAGATTCAAGTTGGGTCTTGATCATCTGCATATTCTCTGCGATCTGCTCTTCCGTGAGCATAGAACGCTCCCCAACATCACGTGGGTCACCAATCATTCCCGTCGCACCGCCGGCCAGCGCGATTGGACGGTGGCCGAATTGCTGAAAGCGTTTCAGCATAATCAGTGGTACTAGGTGCCCAGCGTGCAGCGAGCTTCCCGTCGGATCGAAACCGCAGTACAAGCTGATCGGGTTCTCTGTGGCCTCTTTCAAAGCCTCCAAATCCGTGGACTGGTTAATGAGCCCGCGCCATTCCAGTTCGTCAACAATGTTCGTGTTGTTAGTCATACGTAGGTGCTCCCCTGTTTCCTAATTATCTAAGTGTCTGCTTTTCCAGAGCGTGTGGCTTTAGTTACTTGGACCCAATGGGCCAGTCCTTAGCCTCGTCCACCAGCAGGACCGGAATGCCGTCCTGCACCGGATAGGCCTTGTTCAGCCTGGGGTTAACCAAATAGTCGCCGTGATCCTCCAGCGGTTGCTTGTCGATCGGGCACGCGAGGATCTCTAGGAGCTTCTGATCAATCATGCTGCTAAGTCTAACCCGTGCCCCAGCCATCCCACCGAGTGACTCTCTGTAGTTGTTTACCGCTTTTGAGGTTACCCTCAAGTAGTGGACACCCTATTTGTACGGATCTTGTGTCCGTAGGAGAGGATGTTCATTGTGAATCAACAGCGCAAGAAGTACACGCCGGAGTACCGGCGTGAAGCCGCA
>NZ_JAKRNA010000049.1:0-1940 GCF_022347435.1 Corynebacterium sp. ACRPE
ACGAACTCCATTGAATCTTTTAACAATGAGCTGCGTAAAGCTACTCGCAACAGGGTGCAGTTCACCAACGATGAATCAGCCCTAAAGACGCTGTGGTTGATGATCTGCAATATTGAAGACAAGCGAGCCGCCAAGAGAGCAAAGCAAGGTAAACGAGTCTCAAGAACAGCCGGCAGACTCATGGAAGGAGCCCGAGTATCCGGCTGGAAACAAGCCATCAACCAAATGGCCGTGGCCTACCCCGACCGCTTCGACAAATACCTATAAACCCAGCCCCACACACAAACAACTTGACACGCTCTTCGAATAGGCTCCCCTAAAACCGCAGGGATCCCCAGAGTCACACCACAACCGGCAGCGGGGATAAAAGCAAAGGTTTAGGGTTGGGCGGCGTCGGCAAGCTGGTTGCGAATTTCAGGGCAGTCAGCAAACTTCCGCTGTAGACGATCTAAGAAGTCCTCAAATGAAGCCGGCTCAGCTGCTTTCTGAACTTTCCCGAGCAACTCATACGCTTGGTCGCGACCATAGACATCTTGTGTTTCCAGCTTGTCCTCAATGAGTTGCATGAGAACGGGAACGGTCTGGTCCGGCAGGTGCGGAAGAAGTAGTTCTGCCACATTGCGTTGGAGCCCGGCGTCCGAGGCTGTCGCCCATGCTCGTTGCGGATCGCGTAGGCACTGATACTGAAACATTGCAAGATCCCAGGGCCTATCGCGCAGCCGAGCCTCGATGTGCTCCACTGCGCTATCCCCCACCGCCGCAAAAAGACCTTTCGCTGCCGAAAGCCGTGGAAACGCGTCGAATACTCGCTCATTGACGTAAGGGCTGCGGTGAGGAAAGTGGACGTCGGTAATCGCGGCCCAACCACCAGCAATGTTGAACGTTTCCTCAGCGGGGAGGATTCGCATCGCTTCTTCCGAGTACGTGTAGGCAAGGTCGAACCGGCCGATCTCCGAAAGCCCGCTAATGAGCTGCTCGTATCCGTCCGTGTGGGTACGAAATACCTCCTCGACAGAACCGGAAAGCACCGCTAACCGACGACCGACAAACTCACCCTGCGCACGCCCGCGCAGCTCTTTGAGGCCTTCAGGTCCTAGAGCCTGCGCGTACTGTACGGGGTCGATATAAACCTGCTCCGCATACGGCGACTCGAGAACGCCCAAAAGCCACTCGGCCAAGCGCAGACCGTCAACCTGGGCCAATTGGACAGCCTGAGCAAGTTCCTGGGCCAAGCGTTCCGCGCTCCAGATCAAGGACCCAACTGGATCAT
The DNA here is from genome assembly GCF_022347435.1 of Corynebacterium sp. ACRPE. NCBI lineage: Bacteria > Bacillati > Actinomycetota > Actinomycetes > Mycobacteriales > Corynebacteriaceae > Corynebacterium > Corynebacterium sp. ACRPE. The sequence continues at coordinate 1,271 of NZ_JAKRNA010000049.1, forward strand.
TAACCAGCGGCAACTGTAGCAGAACCTCTTCTAGCGCCCGTTGCGCGACCGGGAAGACGTCGCAAGGCTCTATTGACTTGACGCCTTCGCTGGTCAAGTGTTGAGGCTCATCAATTGCCACATTCAAAAGCACACCCGCCTGCCACACCTGGTCGGCGTACGCCCGTGAATCGTCGGGATCAGTCAGATTCAAACCTGAGGGGGTTACAAGGGTGTTGGTTGCTTCGTCAAGCGTCTGCACTACTTCTGGCATTCCTTTAAATCCGCGAGAAACTCCTTAAGCGCTTCCGTGAGCTCCCATATCTGGTTACGCTCCTCCTCAAACATGCGGTCAACGAGGAAATCCACGCCGGCCAAATCATCCGGATGCAGGCTGTCCAAGTAAGCCAGCAGCTTATCGACGCCTTCGAGGCCAAGAATTCCTTGCTCGACCCGGTCCGCCACATAAGAAATTTGCTTTTGGTCCATGGTGAGGAGAATAGCAAAACATAAAAAGAAGGAGACGGTGGTTTGCCGTCTCCTTCTTAGTGTTGGTGTATTTAGTTGTGTTTTGTTGTTTGGTGTCGGCGGTGACTTACTCTCCCACAACCTCCCGGTTGCAGTACCATCAGCGTGTGCAGGCTTAGCTTCCGGGTTCGGAATGGGACCGGGCGTTTCCCTGCAGCTATTG
>NZ_JAKRNA010000004.1:0-138923 GCF_022347435.1 Corynebacterium sp. ACRPE
TGCGGCTTCACGCCGGTACTCCGGCGTGTACTTCTTGCGCTGTTGATTCACAATGAACATCCTCTCCTACGGACACAAGATCCGTACAAATAGGGTGTCCACTACTTGAGGGTAACCTCAGACCATAATGCGCGCGCAAAAAGTCCGCGTAGGTGGTGTAGCCCTCGGCGACCTCCTCGCCGTCATGCTCGTCAATTTCCTGGGCTATCAGGTCAGCTAACCGCTCATACCCACACGCTGCGCCCACCAAAGATGTGGGGGTCATGGATTCGTACGTGCGGTGCTGGTCGCAACTGTAAAGAAGATAGATTTCACTGTTCATGGTGAAGATTCCTTTAGTGGCTGACTGCGGGGCAAACGCCCAGCAGGTCAATATCGTGGGCTGCAAGGCGAGCGCAGGTGGTGTAGGCCAACGCCGCCAGGGTGTAGTCACAATGCGCGGGAACGTGGCTGCTGGAAACTACCTGCTCCACGTTGGGGATCTCGTCCTGGTATGACAGCACCACCCCATTCTGGCGGTCAGGAAAATACAGTTCGGCGTGGAGGTATTCGGCACAGCCACCGCTCCAGTCCAGCTCGCGGGTCTGGATAACTGGACGAGCTGCAAACAGGATGTTGTCGGCCAGCTCAAAATCGGCGGTGGCCTCCAGGATGGGGCGGGTGTCTTCAATCGCACAATAGAAGAACCGACCGTCCCACCACGGAGCAGGATCGAAATGCTTAAGGGCAGAGCTTTCCGGTTGGTACTCGGTGGTGAGGAAATGCGCGAGAGCGCGCAGCTCGACTCGTTGACCTGTGTAGCCTACGGTGGCTTTCCCGCCAGAAACTAGCTGGCCAACAGCAAACAGTAATGCTTGGTCGGCTTCGGTGTTATCGTCTGCGTGCAGTCTGTTGTAGAGAAATTCGATGTTGATGGATTCCACTGGTTTTTCTCCGTCGGCTGTGGGGTGAACACGGATTATGCTGCCAATACGTAGGAATCCAATGCCCGACTATCCTGCCTACCCGCGAGCGAGACCGGGGCTACAGTTGGCGGGGTTGGAGAAGAAATAGGAAACGACTCCGGCTCCGCGTCCATACGCAGTATTTAACATACCCATTTCATGTTCTAATATGGCCTGGTCAGAGACGTTTTTAGGGTGTATCCTCTTCTTATAAAAGAACCTATAAGTCACCGCCCACAATGGAGGAAAAGATGACCACCCAATTTGACCGTCAAGTAGAAGATGCAGAATCTAAACTTCGCAGCCTCATTCAAGAGGTTCGGAAAAACCACGACGACGCATTTGCTGCAAAATACCCACCCTACGACGATGATCCAGAGGTGTCGGCAACCAAACGAGCCATTGAGCTGGGAAAAATAGCTGCGGAGGTCAGGAAGCTGGAACAGGACAGTGTGGCACAGCTAGAAAACCTGCTTAACCTGTACCGCAAGCAGGTAGCAGCACGCCAAGCGCAAGGAGACGACAGGATACCCCAGTTTGATAAAAGCCTGCACTGCCTTAGCTGGTCACCACACCCAATTAAAAACAAACTGGAGTTTAAGCAAGAAATCACCGCTTAATCCCCAGTATGAATCCAGGATGACTAAGCGGTGCTGTAGATAGACGCGGGGGGGCAGCGGCCTAGAAGTCGTACTGCGCTTTAATGCGCCTGTATTCGTCTGCGACTTCTTCGGCCTTAGCCTTCGCAATGATGTTTTCGGCTTCTGCTTCTTGCTGGGCTAGATAGTTCTGCTTCTCGCGGTCAATCTTGGCCATCTGATCCGCATCAGCTTGATAGCTTGCGCAAGCAGCACGCAGCGATTCTGCCTTTGTTGCCATGTCCTCCACGATTGCATCGCGGGTGGGTTGGTCAGCATCCGGCCACAGCTTGGCAAACCTACTCGCCATACCTAAGTATTTTTCATGTTTTTCCAGCATGTGACGGGTGCTCTCGCCCGTATCGAGAATCATTGAGGATGCGCCCAAACCCTCCTCAAAGTCCTGTTTTTCATCAATCCCGGATTGCCTATTTTGCAAGGCAAGAATGGTGGTGCCGTACTCAACAAGCGGACTGTCTTTCGGAAACATCGGATGATGCAAATTAAATACCTGATAGGTGAAAGCAGCCCTAGTTGACCGATCACGTTCATCCTCTGCGCTGAAATTGTGCATAATTATGCCCAAAAGGCCCATAGCAAAAAATGCTGATGCCAAAAACGTCCACCAATTTTCGAGAAAATTCCCGGGTACAATCATTGCCCCTAGGGAACCAAACATGGAAATTGCCGAAATAAGGAAACCCAGCTCTAGTAAGGCTCCAACAATTGGCTGTCCCCCAAACGTGATTTGGAGTTTATCCGACTTGGCCTTTAGGGAGGAAACGTTTTTTCTCCAGCGTTGCCCCTCTTTCGCACTGGCAAACACTAGGTTCCCCCTTTCCCCAAACGGGTAGCAAACTGTGCCGTATTTCCCGATGATTGTCGGCAAGTCGTCATGTTCAAGATGAACAAAGGGGGTCTCATTAGGTGTGGTTTGATTGTTCAATTCCGTCATCTTGCCTCCATTGTATTAGCGGTTTGTTGGTTCCATTATCGCTATGCTCGGGTTCTCAATGCCCGACCGCATATTCCCGTGCCCAAACGTTCCCAACCGCCTACAAGTAACCCCACCTCATTTAGTCACTGTGACGTTCTATCCGACGGTGCTTCCTCCGCCCACAACCCGGTAAACAGGATTGCGTCGGGCCGCATCGCGGGTAGCTCTACCGGCACCAGCCGTGTAGCGCTCGGTGGACGATAGGGAAGAATGGCCCAAAAATTGCCGCAATTGAAACAACGTCACTTCCGGATCGTCTGCAAGGTTGGTGGCCAACGTGTGCCGGAGTTGGTGAACCAATGCGCCCTGTGCCCGGTATCCGTTAATGCCTGCCTCGCGGTAGGCCACCTCCACGCGGTAGTAGATCTGGTTGGTTGTCATGCGCTCGCCGTCGGCGGACACGAAAAGGGGATCGTCCATCTCCCAATGGCCCCAGGGGGTTTTCGCAGGTCTGCCTGTATGGGGTAGTCGTAGGTAGCGGGTTTCGAGGTAGTCTTCCAGGACTTTCACCGCAGGGGCCTCGATGCTTAGGAGACGTTCTTTGTCTCCTTTGCCGCGCACATTGATGTTGCGTGCCCCGTTGTAGCCGTAGGGTTCCACAATGTCCCCGAGGTTAACTCCACGCATTTCCGACTCGCGCATTCCGGTCACCAGGAACAACAGAATGAGCGCGTAGTCCCGCTCGCGCCATCGTTTGCGGACTTTACGGAGGTGCCCACCGTCGGCGTTGGGGTCAGCGAGGTAGGACAGTAGGGACTCCACGGCTTCTGGCGGGAGTGCTTTCGGGATGGTGCGTCCGCGTCGGCCGGAGATGGCGGGTATGCGATCCATCGGGTTTTTGTCGATGACTTCCTCGGCGGTAAGGAAACGACACAGGTTGTTCCATACGGATCGGGTTTGGCGTTGGGAGCTAATCGAGTGGGTGGCGGAGTACTCGGAGAATGCGTCTGCCAGGTCGTTGCGGTTTATTACGTCTAGTCCAAGTTGGTTGGGTTGTTGCTCGTTGAGGGTTCCGATGATGGAGCCAATGACGTTTATTCCGTTGCGGTAGGACTTAATGCTGTTGTGGGAGAGTTTCTGTGCCTGCTGTTCGGACAGGAACCATCGTGCGGCATCGCTAAGGGTTAGCACGGATTGTCCCCTGCGCCATCTGTAGCGCTCGTCCTCGGGTTGCTCCTCGATTACTGGGTGGGTGGTGTGCTGTTCTTTTTCTGTTTTAGTCATTGTCTCCGTCATTGCATTGTCGTGTGGTAGGGGCCATCGGAGGGGGTAATCGTCTGGTAACTATTTTAGTCACTGTTTGGGGTTTTGTGAAGCTCTATCGTGTTTGATGTTTCATTTACTATTAACCCCTTAGCGTTGCATTCATTAGTTAGTAACATCTGGTTCGCCGTAGCCTATCCAACACGTTATGTAGTATTTAATCTGTTGTGTCATATTTGTTTTTTCACGCCTAGAACATAGTGCTACGTGTCGCGCAACTGACGGTTTTTGCGGTTTTGTCTACCTTTGGGCGACCATGCGGCAGCGGCATTTGCGCGCCAATTGGAGCCTCGGCATGCCGAAGAAACAGCCATCGCCTTATACGGCCTTGCATCGCATTTGTGCTGGTCACAGGGTTGCATTTCTTGCCCCTTTCGGTACTTTCTGCCGTCGCCCCGGGAAGAAAATGGGGGACAGTAGGGGGTTAAGCAGGCGGATCTCTTAATGCAGGATAATTAAGATTATCCACTATTAAGCCGCTGTAGACAGTATTGTGACATTGAACACTGTTACATTACGTAATGTTTAGACCGTTATGTAGTAACTATGTCTGACAGTAATTATCTGAACTCTATGTGCCAACAACACCGCCACATGCTTCTATTGCCGCGTCAGTTTAGAAGCACTTACAGGACATAGTTATTTACCATGCGGTTGGTAACCTGTCCTGAAATAGCGAACGCCGAGCGAGTCCGCTAACCCAAGCACCCCATCGGCTCACACTCCGTCACATACAGCCCCTAAAGTGACATAACTACGCACACATCTGTTTATCACCACACAATGTAAATCAGAAAGCCACACCCCAACCTCGACACACCAGCATGCTGAATGCCCCGAAGATGAAACCCAATACCCAAAAAGAAACAACCCCACCATCACTAAAGCCACTACACAGATGACGATGACGCACACTCCTCCCCTCGAAGAATCCCCACGTATGTGAGGCAAACCGTCATCGGTCTGGGAACTGTATCAGCAACGGGACACCCCCACTAACGTGGGGAAATGCACGAACAGTGCTCCCGTCGCCTTACCCGACGTGGGCTATCCCCACGTGCGTGGGGCTTACGTGCGCGTTCACTACACCAGCTACCGCATTAGCCGAGCTATCCCCACGTGCGTGGGGCGTACTTTCCGAGGGAGAATCGAGAAGCCATGAAATCCGAGCTATCCCCACGTGCGTGGGGCTTACGGGGAGAAACGCGGCCTGCCCAAAGGCGGGGCGGAGTTATCCCCACGGTCGTGGGGCTTACCGCCACCCGGACTCATAATCCGTTGGCCCCGGGGAGCTATCCCCACGTATATGGGGCGTACCGGAAAATCTTAACGCATACGTGCGCGGAGTAGGCGTTATCCCCACGCATGTGGGGCTTACCAGCGCGGCCAAGGTGATGACTATGTACATTCCGAGCTATCCCCACGTGCGTGGGGCGTACGAGATGTTCCCACTCCCAGAGTTATTGATACTGGAGTTATCCCCACGTACGTGGGGCTTACGCTGATTAAGACCCTAACCTTCGGGTTGGGGTCGAGCCATCCCCACGTGCGTGGGGCGTACGTTTTCTATGCAGATGCCAGTTTCATCCGGTAGGAGCTATCCCCACACACGTGGGGCTTACGTGCTCGCGTCCTCGTCGTCATGTGGGTCAGTCGAGCTATCCCCACGTACGTGGGGCTTACTTTATGGTCTGTGTACTGCGGTTATGCGAGTGCGAGCTATCCCCACGTGTGTGGGGCGTACCCCCGTCTTTCGCGGCGGATTTTCAAAGGGCCTGAGTTATCCCCACGTGCGTGGGGCTTACATCCAAGCGGCCTGAATATCCGCGTCCATGACGGAGCCATCCCCACGTGCGTGGGGCGTACCTCCACAACTCCGGCGGCTCATTCTGATACTCCGAGCTATCCCCACGTGCATGGGGCGTACTTGCCCCTTTTCGACCCCCACGGGGTGGCCGGGGGGCTATCCCCACGTGCGTGGGACTTACGTGCACACCCTGCGTGGCTAGATTGTGGTGATGGAGCTATCCCCACATGCGTGGGGCTTACACGCCACTGACTGGACGACCCTGGGCGTCCACCGAGCTATCCCCACGTGCGTGGAGCTTACGATGAGGTCGCCGATGCGAAAGCGTGCCGCGTGGAGCTATCCCCACGTGCATGGGGCTTACAACTCCGCATTCTCATACGCGGCAGGCATCGGGTCGAGCTATCCCCACGTGCGTGGGGCTTACTCGTCGCTAGCCTGTTTGGCTGGGTGGCAGAGCGAGCTATCCCCACGTGCGTGGGGCTTACAACGCGCACCACGCGCAGACTCTCCGGAGAAAGGAGCTATCCCCACGTGCGTGGGGCTTACTGGGGAGTGGTCATCGCAATCGCGACAACGTTCGAGCTATCCCCACGTGCGTGGGGCTTACCCGCAGGGGTGACCCGGCTAGCCACCGGAAATAGAGCTATCCCCACGTGCGTGGGGCTTACCCTTGTCCACCTGCGGTGATGTTGGCGGGTGGTGTGTTTTTGATCCGACTTTTCACTGTTGAGTTTTCTTCTACTGCGTTTTGTCAACGTATCATCTGCCGGGCAGTGTGAGTAGGAGGCCGCAGCCGTAGGCTTTGCCGCGCCCCACCCCCTCGGTGAGTGCTTGGCTGAATTTTTCTTCGTTGACAACTGTTCCTACCCCGCCGATGCGGGCGGTGGCAAGCCGTAGTCCTGGTTTAGCGTGTGAGTGAAGCTGGCCGGTGGTGTGAATGTCTACGCGGTTTTCTGCGAGGTCGAGTCCGATTTTTTCGGCTTTGTTGCGCCACCAGTTCTCGATGTCGCTGGGGTTGGTCAGTGGTTGCCTGCTGCCGTGGTTGCGTTTGACGGTGGGGTTGGCCACGAGTTGGTAGTGCAGGTTTCCCTTGTTCGCTGGGGTGTGTTCGGTGGGGTGTGCGGGTTCGACGAGTGCGTCGGCGAGGCGGGTGCCCTCCCAGTTTCCGGGTATGTCGGCTTGCACCATAATCCACACGGTGCCGTCGTCGCGGTGGTCTACGGCGTGGAGGATGTGGTGGTCTGCGCGGTGTGTGGGGTGGGGTTTTACCCCGTCGGCCATGAAGTCGCGCTCGGGTAGGTGGTGGTCGAATCCTGCCATGACGGCCTGGTGCATGAGGTGTGCGTCGGCGATGATTTGTCGGGTTGTGCGGGTGGTGGGGTTGAGTTTGAGAACGTGTCGAAACATGGTCAAGGGTGTGTCCTAGAAGAAGTCGGATAGTTGGGTGTTGTCTCCCGTGGTGGTGGTTGCTTCCACGCGGGCGGTGCGCTGTGGTTGCGCCCCGAAACGGACGGGTTGGTCGTAGATGACGGTGCTGTCCGCGTTGTCGGCGGTGGTGGTGTACCAGATGCGGCGCGGCGAAGTGTTGTCTTCACCGTCGGTTGAAAGCGCGTCTACCGGGTCGGTGTGGCTGGTGATGCCAGCAAACAGTGGTGCGGCTGGTGGTTGCGCTTTTCTGCCCAGAAACAGTGCCCTGGCGGGGTGTTTGAGGGCGTGGGCCAGCTGGTCAATAAGGGTGTCGTCGCCGGTAAAGGCGGCGAGGAAGCTGGCATCGACGAGGTAGGTGTCGTCGATTTGTTTGGGGTTGGCTTTGCCTGCCGGTGGGGTCGCACCCGCGATGGGGGCGGGTTTGTCGGCGGCGACGTTTTTGACCGGCAGGTTAGCCGTCTGCGGGCGGTGCAGCCAGGCGGGTTTGTCGGCGGCAAGCCCGTGGTGGCGGTCGCGTGGTAGCGCGGGGTAGCTTCCTCCTCCTGCGGTGCGGTAGTCGCGTTCCAGGTGGCCGGGCCGGTCTGCTCGTACTGCGTAGGTGCAGGCGGCAATGTCGTCCACGTCGTCGTTGTAGTCGCGGCCTTGTGCGTTGGCTAGTAGGCCCACCAGGGCGCTTTTGGTGGGGCGCATGGCGGTGGTGCGTTGTTTGTTGCCGGTGCTGTTACCCCAGGTTTGTATCGGTGCTTCCAGTCGTATGAGCAGGGTTTTAGTCATGGTTGGCTCCGGTGGTGTTGACGGCGGTGACGAACTCGTCGAGGGTGTCTACCACGGTGGCTTCGGTGCTGTTTACTGCTTCGGCTGCGGCGGTAGATAGCGGCAGGATGATGGTGGTGTGGTTGACGAGCTTTGCGTCGTAGTCGAGCTGGGTGGTCAGGCGGTTAATGGATTCGGATACGGCCTCCTCGCCCAGGACGGGTTGGGTGTAGGCGTTGGCGGCGGATAGGGCGTGTTCGCCGATGGTGGCGACGAGAATGTCTGGGCGGGTGTGGGAGGCTGCGCTGCGGGCCTTGGCGGCGGGAACTGCCAGGGTGGTGTGGCGGATGAATGCGTCAATGGCGGGGGCGACCAGGTGGTCGGTTCCCTCCAGGTTGTGTTCGAGCTGGTCTACGTCGAGGTAGGCGTGGCGGTAGAGCAGTGGGGCGGTCAGGTCGGTAACGCCCAGGTTGCCGGAGACTGCTTCCCCGTCTGCGGCGCAGTCGTCTACGGCGGTGAAAAAGTCGGGTTCGACGGTGGTGGGGGTAACGCCGAACGGGTGGGAGTAGCCTGCTGCGCCGTCGATGCGCTTGGTGGGGATTTCGGCGAGCATGCGGCCGAACAGGGCTAGGTCTACTGCGCCGTTTACGTCGAGGGTGGCTACGGCTGCTTTCACCAGGGTTGGGTCGAGCTTGTCGCCGCTGGTGATGGCCTCGAAGTTGTCGTGGATTAGTTGTGCGAGTTCTTCGGCGGCGGTGGAGGCGGCGAAGATGGCGGCGGCGGTGTCGCCGTTGTCTTTGCGAGACAGCTTCATGGCCTTGAAGACGATGCCTACGGCGTGGTCGGCGGTGTCTGCGTCGTGGTCGTGCTGGTCGGTAAGCAGGGCGATGATCTGGCGTGGGAGGCGGTTGGTGCGGTTGGCCCATACGCCGCCGTCGATGGAGGTGGTGCGCATGGAGGTGCGTACTGCGCGCTTCCAGGACTGGGAGGAGATGCGGTCGCGGCGTACGTTGCCGATGGTGATGGCTTTGGCGGAGTTGTTGTCGTCGCGGTTGAGCAGGGAGGCGGGAACGGACTGGAGTACGTGCAGGTTGATGATGCGTGCCATGAGAATGGGGTTCCTTTCTTGGAGGGTGTGTGGTTGGTGTGTGATCGGGTGGGGATGCGGTGCATCCCCGGTGCTAGTCGGTGGTGACCGCCTCCTGTGGGGTGGCGGCTGGGGTGGCAAAACCTTGTCCCCAGGCCAGGCGTACCTGGTTGCGGGTGGCGGGGTTGAGCCAGTCCGCAAGGTCGGTGTGTAGTTGTTCCCAGTTGGGTGGGTGGTCAGTGTTGCGCAGCCTGTCCATGATGGTGACGAGGGTGCGGGCGAGTTGGTCGGCGGTGGCGGCGGCCAGCAGGTTGTCTGCCAGGCGGCGTGCGCCGGGGTCGTTGGGGCCGAATGCGCCGGGGCGGCCGAGTTGGCGCATGGCGCGGCCCAGGTTGGTGCCGGTTTTTCCGTAGTGCACTTCGCGGCGGGAGGTGTGCCAGATGGCGAATGATTGTGCGGTAAGTGCTGCGGCCTGAAACTCGCTGTGGGTGGCCCCTCCTGCCAGGCGGGTGACAGGGCCGGTGGGGTGGTCGAATTTCCAGCGGCGGATGTGGCTCATGTCGGAGTCTTTGGCGTAGTGGGCGACCGCCAGGCGGCGGATTAGTGGGTGGTGGGCGCTCATTTCAGGGTTCCTTTCCACGGGTAGCGGTTGGCTTGGGCTAGTCGGTTGGCTGTTCCTGCCGGGTGGGCGGTGGTGAAGCTGGTGGCATGGTCTCGTGCCGCAGCGACAAGTCGTTGGGCTTGGCGGTCGGCTTGTTCGGCGGTGACCATCCCGGCCATGCGGGAGGTGACGATGCGGCCGAGGTTGGCGGTAACTTCCGGCCGCATGGTGTCGGTGAGTGTGTCGCCAATGTTGGTGGCGGCAATGCTTCCCTCTTTGAGGGCGCGGGCGGTGATGTAGTTGTCTTTGGAGACGGCTTTGCGCACCTCGGATACCAGGCGGGAGAGTTCTTTTACTTCTTCCGTGCTGATGGTTGGTGTGGTGGCGTGCTGGTGGTAGATGCCGTCCACGCGGGAGGTGTAGGCGCTCATGGTGGTCAGCGTCAGGCGGGTTCCTGCCGGGAGGTGGCCAAGCAGTCCTGGGGTGTGGTCGAGGCTGTAGGCATCGAGGAGTTGTTGCCAGGCGGGGCGTGACAGGTGTGCTTTTCGTGGCTCTGGGCCTTTTTTGCCGACAGTCCAGGTGGTTGCAGGCCACAGTTCTGGGGTGAGTTGTTCGGCTTTTAGTCGCATGCCCTCGGCGTAGTGGGCGCGGTCTACCAGGCCGTCGGGGTTGGCAAACAGGCACATGGCGCGTGATGGGTAGGTCAGCACGTCGAGGATTCCTGGCTTGTCCAGCACTGTGCCCAGCGGCGCGTCGCTGTCTAGTCCCAGGTGGAGGGTTCCTAGTGGGGCATCACTGTCGGTGGCTGCCTGCGCCATGAGTTGGAGGTCTTCGGCAAGGGTGCCGGTGCGCGGCAGGATGATGGGGTGGTTTCCGTCGAGTGCGGCAAGTGCGGAGCTGGTGCCGCTGATGGTGCGGGCGGCGCGGGATTGGATGCCGCCGACGCTAAAGCGTTGGCGCACGAGGAGTAGTTGTGCTGCCTGGGCGGGGGTGAGTGTGGCGTTGCTGGTGGGGTTGGTCAGCGAGTCGTAGGAGGAAAACGCCACGTCTGCTGTGTCGAAGTTGTAAAACAGCGTGTTGATTTGCGGTGGGTTGTCCAGGTCTTTTTGTGGCGCGTATTGCGCGAATGGGCGGGTGGGGTCGAAAAGGTTGAGCTGGTGATGGTGCTCGTCTAGCCAGGTGTCGTAGCGGTGTTGACGCTCGGTGGGGTTGTCTGCCTGGTGTGCCTGGCTGTCCAGGGTGATGGCGAGGAGTAGTTGGGTGATTGCGGCATCGGCGAGGGGGTTGCCGGTGGCTATCTGCCTGATGGTTGGCAGGTTGGTCAGCAGTTCTCGCAGGGATGCGTCGTGGGTTCCGGTGGCATCGAGCACGCCCACCCACGCGTTGTCTGCGAGGTTGTATGCGTCTGTCATAAGCACCTCTGTGGTGTCTGTTTAGTGGTTTCTGATTTCTTTCTGGTTGCTATCTTTGCATATTTTTCTCGGTGATGCCCGAACTTGGTTTTCAAAACCTACCCCATATGAGTCACAATTTGCCTATATGGTGGCCTTTTGGGCTGCGTATGGGGCACGAAATGGGGGTGTTTTCTGTCTATTTTTTGGACAGTTGCAGCGGTGTGCAGGTGCTTTTTCTGCGCGACCAACGGATTTTATGTCCGTAGATGTGGTGTCCTAATTAGTTATTATGGTTTCACACCGGCTGGCATGTTTGAGTTTGTAAATGTAGGGTGGGGCTATGGCCCAACACACCCTGCGACTACCCGATCAGCTCCACCAGCAGTTAAGTGCCCTTGCCGCCGAGCAGTCGGTCAGCGTCAACCAGCTGGTAACCACACTCATTGAGCGCGCCGTTGGCGACCACTATGTCAACCGCGTTTTTGTAGACCACTGCGCCCAGCGCACCGCCTCCCCCACCCTTATCCCCAAGCACTGGGAGTTAACCACCACGACCATGCTTGATGCGGCAGGCGACTGTCTGCCGCATACCTCCATCTCCTGGCGGAATAAAGCGTCCATCACTCCCGTTGTCAACCAAGTCAATGAGTGGCTGCGGTATCGCCGACCGCACTCCATCGTCCGCGCGGCGGGACTGCTATTGACAGGGTGCGCTGCCTATTTCCCGTTTACCGAAGAAAACGTTGAGGTGGGGATACGCTTTGCTTTAGCCCTACTAAACGTCTACGGGCTGGAGACCATCGAACTGCGGGATGCAGACCTAGCCTCACTGCGCACTGTGGCTAATGCTGCAACCCATACGGGCGAGACCAATTCCGATTTGGTGGAAATCGCTTCCCGTACCCTGCTTCCCCTGCTGAAAAACCCACTCCCCGACACTATTTAGGAGCAGCAATGCCGACCCAGCTTCGTGACTACCAGGCCACCGCCCTCGACCAGATTCGCCTGCTACAAGCAGATGGTGTTTCCCGCGCCACCCTGCCGCTTCCCTGCGGCACAGGAAAGACGGTGGTGGCAGCGCACCTTATCCACCAGGTGGGTGGGTTGACGGTGATGTTTGTGCCCACGGTCGAATTGCTGGCACAAACGCTACGCAGGATACGAGTGGATAACCCCGATGTGCCCACCGTGGCGGTGTGCTCGGATAGTCACGTCGGGGAGGCTGTCACCGAGGAGGCGGAGGCTGCTGCCACGGGTGTGGAGGTAACCACCCAGGTCGATGACCTTGCGTTTTTATTAGAGTCCACACCTGACCAGCTGGTGGTGGTGTCCACGTATGCGTCTGCGCAGGTGGTGGCTGCCGCCACCGAGCGTGCTGGCCTGCGGTGGGATTTGATGGTGTGCGACGAGGCGCACCGCACGGCTGGCCTGTCGCGGCGTTTGTGGTCGCTGCCGGTTAGTGACGAGGCTATTCCTGCTGATTTCCGCCTGTTTATGACAGCAACCACCCGCACCATTCAGCCGCCGGTAGTGCCGGAGGATTGGCCTGATCCGGAGGATCTGGAGGTGGTGTCGATGGATTCGCTGGCTGATTATGGCCCGCACCTGTCCACCATCACCATGCGCCAGGCAATTGACCAGGGCATTCTTGCGGACTATGAGGTGGCGATTGTGGGGGTCTCCGGCACCGAAGTGCTGGAGCTTATGGCTGAATCCGGCGACAGTGGCAAGGGCGCGGAGTTGGACGTGCAGGCGGCTGCCTGCCAGTTGGCTCTGCTGCATGCGCGCGACACCCACCCCGAGCTGCGGAGCGTGCTGGCGTTTCACAATCGTGTTGCCGACTCGAAGCAGTGGTCTCGGCAGTTCCGCAGCCTTGCGGCCGTAGATGATCGTGCCGGTGAGGTTAACGTCTTCCACGTGGACGGCACCAGCGCCTCCAAGCACCGCACCCAGGCGCTTAACGCACTGGAACAGCCGGGGGATCGTATGACTGTGGTGTCGAACGTGCGCCTTTTTGGCGAGGGTGTGGATGTTCCCTCCCTGAATGCGGTGCTGTTTGCTGCCCCGCGTACCTCCACCAACGATATTGTGCAGATTGTGGGCCGGTCGCTGCGTAAAAACCCAGATAATCCTGCGGCGAAAGCGTTGATCGTGCTGCCGGTGGTCTTCGATGACACCTCCGGCCGTAATGAGGCTGTGGTAGCGGCCAACTCCTCGCATGCGGCCGCCTGGCAGGTGGTCATGTCGCTGGCGGATGTGGACGAGCACGTGCAGCGCTCATTGGTGCAGCTGCAATTCGACTTAATGGAGGAAAGCACTGGCCCCATCGCTAAGTCCGGCACGGTCAGTGTGGACACGTCCATGCTCGCGGTCGGCGCTTCCCTACCTTTTAGCCTGCGGATTTTGTCGAAAACCACCGGGCACCACCCGCAGACGGTGGCTCGTTTGAAGTCATGGGCGCAGGCGAAAGGCAACGCCAACCCACCTGCGCGAGCCGTGTGGCATGACTATCCGCTGGGGGCGCGGGTGAAGTCTGCCCGCGAGGCGAAGCGCCGGAACGATCTCGACGAGAAGATTGTGGCGCTCTACGAGCAGGTGCCTGGATTCCAGTGGGAGCCGCCGCGTCGTAGTGGGCGTAGCGCTGACAGCTGGATTGATTTGATGGAGCGCTATCTATCGGCCACGGGGGCTGCGCGGATTGAGAGGTTTTCGCAGGCGTTTGATCCCGCCACCGGGCAGAAGATGGCAATTGGGCAGAAACTGCACAGTTTCCGATGGGTGTCCGGCCTTTCCGTAGAGCAGAAACAGCGGTTACTTAAACTGGGTTTAGAGGTTCCCGGTTTGGGGTAAACGGCTTGGCCTACTGCTAGGATTATCCTCGTTAAAGTTGAATGAAAACTGGACAGTTGACCACCATTTGCGCCGGTAAAGAAGTATTTGCCCCACGTGCGTGGGGATGACTCGTCTCGACTGGATGGTGTGGAGGCCGTGACGGTATTTGCCCCACGTGCGTGGGGATGACTCCGCCACCAGCGCCTGCCAACGAGGAAGCAACCGATTTGCCCCACGTGCGTGGGGATGACCCCAGGCTCTGGGGTGTAGGCAGGCTCCGTTTCCAATTTGCCCCACGTGCGTGGGGATAGCTCCCCCTGCTCAACGAGCTCTTCCGCCACATGACAATTTGCCCCACGTATGTGGGGATAGCTCCGGCAGGTGCCAAGCAATCTGGATGATCGACCCATTTTCCCCACGTGCGTGGGGAAAGCTCGGCAGGGTGCCTGTCGATGACAGCGAGTCCCGAATTTGCCCCACGTGTGTGGGGATAGCTCTGCCCGCCATTTTCATCAGCATCGCAGCCGGGAATTTGCCCCACGTGCGTGGGGATGACTCCTTTGGCTTTGCACGCCATTCCAAGCATTATAAATTTGCCCCACGTGTGTGGGGATGACCCCCAGAATTATGCTTGCAGTTCGAGCTTGCAGCTGTGTGCCCCACATTCGTGGGGATGGCCCGCTACCGTGAGGGCACCTCCGCCCCAGGAGTATGTTTGCCCCACTCGCGTGGGGATTTGTTTGGCTATTCGGTTTCGCGCAGGATTTTGAAAATCGCGGATTGGGAAAGATGTGCCGTGCTGGCGATGTCGGCGCGGGGGATTCCCTCGCTGGCGGCTTCGCGGATTGCGGCGTAAAGGATCTGACGCTTGGTGTCTACCAGGTCGTCTGCCTCGTCGTAGTCGTCGCGGGCGTTTTGTACGGCAAGAAGTTCTGGGGTGACGGCGGATTCTTCCTCGGCCCACATTTTGGCGCTGGTGGCCAGGAATGTTGCGTCGTCGTCGGTGATGGCTTCATCGTCGATTTCTTTTTCTTCCAGGTCTTCGATCTGCTTTTTGTATGTCTCCAGGGTGCTGCGTGCGCCATCGTGGGTGAGGTCACAGCGCTCGGCGGTGAACTCGACTAGCTCGTCGAGGGTGGTGTGGTGGGCGCGGCCGGTGATGTGCGCGTGGGCGGTGTCCCAGACGCTGCTGGCTATGCCGAGGACGATTTCTTCCGTGGCTTCGCGCTGTTCGGGGGCTTTTTCATCATCGTCGAGGGTGAAGCTGTCGGGGTTGCTCCAGTAGACCTCTGGCCAGTAGTCGGCGGTGAGGTCGGCGCTTCCCCACCGGTCGTTGATTTCAATGAGTTGGCCTGCCAGTCCCTCCAGGTGTGGGGCGGCTAGTGGTTGGTAGCAGTCGTTGGAGTGGGCGGGGTGGCTGTAGAGGTAGAACATGGTGGTCTCCTGTGGTTGGTTTCTTGAACACCATCGACTATACCCGAGTGAAGTTCAATTAACTACACTCTGGTGGAGTTGTAGTGAGGTGAACCGTATTTGTGCAGGTAAACACACCAATAGAGCTAACAAACAGCGGACAGTCCAGCACCCACCCCTCATGTTGCCCAGCTGCGGTGCTGGGCCGAGGGCGTGCTTCTAGACGGAAGCCTCGTCGGGTTCCACCGCACCCCCGCAACCGAACTCGCGCAGGCAGGTGCGCACCAACAGGGCAGACCGCTCCACGTCGGCGATTACGCGATGCTGGGCGCACGTATCGGCCTGTGCTGGAAGACACTCGTGGGGGGTTGCCCCCAAGCTGCGCTCCAGCAGGAGGCACAGGGTGGTTGCGTCCACGCTGCGGTAGTGGAACTTGTCGAGGAGTGTAGGCATTTCCGCTGCTAGGAACATGCGATCCAGGGTGATGGAGCTGCCCAGCATGGGCAGGTTGAAAAACCCGTTGGATTCCACCCAGTCAACGGCGGCTGACTCTACTGCGGCTGGGGTGGTGTTGGCGGGGTTGTTCACGGTGGCCAGGTCGTGCCACAAGGAATTGTCGGTGTGCATTTTCTCCACCACCGCGTTGACTCGTCCTGCGGCGCGGTCGGTAAGGGAGGCTTCGGCGTTGACCAGGCGGGAGAACTGTGCGATGGGCTGTAGGCGCTTGTTGTAGGCAACCATGCCGATTTCGACGAAGATTCCCCCTTGCTCTCCGTCGCGGGCGAACTTTTTGGGGGTCAGTGCGGTGGTTTCCGCGTCAAACCCCAGGTAGGCTGCCCTCTCCCCTGCTGCGGGGCGGGTGGGAATGGTTGAGGTCTTCATGGTGGCTCCTTAGTGGTTGGCGGTGCTGTGGCTGGCTTAAACAGCTAAGCAGGCGGGGGCGACACATGCCCGATGTTTCCATTAAAAGAATGTTCGATTCATAGGTTGCGCTGCGCTTATCCCTAGTGTGGGGCGGACAGTTGTGGGCAGGGTTTGCCGGATATGACTATCCCCACCTGCCGGGGTTGTCGGGCAGGTGGGGTGCTGCACCCACCCTGTTTCCAGGGCGGGTGGTAGCTAGGCGGGTAGGCGGTGTGGCATCAGGATCTCGCGGTGGTCAACGGGGGCGCTGCGCAAGTCCAGTTCGCCATCTTCCAGCATTGCCACATTGTGGTCTGCATCGAAGAAGACTACCGGGCGGTGCGGGGCGGTAAGTGCCACCGCCATGCGCTCACAGTCAAACGCTTTCACCAACTGGAGCAGGAAGTCGGCAGCCAGGCCAAACGTGATGCTTTCTGTCTCGTCCACAGCAGCCAGGGTGGACTCCAGGTGGGTGGACGCGCGGCCCTTGCTATCGGTTTCCGTTGCGAGTTCCACTCGGTGTCCGCTGGAGTAGAACATGATGCGGGGGTTGCGGCCAGCCAGCTTGTCCAACTTTTTGGCGGCCGTTTCCAGGGTCTTGCGATCCACGGTGAACATGTGGCGGGCGGTGGCAGGCCACAGTGGGTAAATGTTGGGGAAATCACCATTGAGGTGACGGGCAATGACGGTGGTGTTGCGGGTGTCGAAACGCACTCCCGGCTTAGCGCCCATACCTGAAACGTTGATCAGGGAGATGGTCACCTCGGTGTCATCGTTGGGTAGCAGGGCGACAAGGTGCTTGTAGGCATCAGCGGAAATCAGGTGGGTTCCATGCTCGAAAGCGGCATCTTCCACGGTGGCATCCACCCTCTGTTCGGCGGCGCGGAAGCGGTCGGTGGCGTGGAAGACCAACTCCCCGTGGCGAAGTGTCAGGTTGATACCGCACAGCATGGGGAGGGTGTCGTCCGTGCTAACGGCGTGGTTGAGGCGCTTGTAGGTGGTATGCAGATCGGCGGCGGTGACGGTGGCAAGGGTGGCGACGTGCTCTGCCTTAGAGGTGATGCAGATGCCGTCTGCATCGGAATCATGCTCGTGCTGTGGGATGGACAAGTTCATGCCGTCAAAGCGGGTGGTGATCTCGTCATCGCGTACCGACAGCGGGAGGGTGGCGTTGTTGACGGCCTTGGTGTTGGAACCCAGCAGGTTGTTCAGGGTCTTGTTGAAATCGCGGGCGGTCACGCGCATGGTTCCGTTGGTGGCGTTGTCGGCGGGGAGCATGACCGAGGCGTGGAAGTCGATGCCGTCGTGGGCGACGGTGAGGGTGTCGTTGTTGACGGTGAGGGTCATTTCCTGGGAGGCCGTGGAAGCCTTGGGGTTGGTGGCGGCGGCGATGTTTTTGACGGCGGCGCGGAACTCACCAACGTTGACGGTGGCGGCGGTTGCGGTGGCGGCGGTTGCGGTGGTTGTGGTTGCGGTGGTCATGTGGTCATGTCCTTTCGGTTGGGGCCGTGCCCCGGTGTGGGGCGTTGGCCGTTGTGGCTGAACAATTCCTAGTGTGCCCCACCCCTTGAAAGTGATGCCCGACTTCGCTTTTGCAGACTCTGCACGATCGTCACCCCATTGTTCTTTTTATGCCTGTATGCAGCGGTATTGCCGCTTTCTTCGCGTGGTGTGTTGGCGGACAGTCGGGGTTTTAAGCGCGTGCATTACGCGTTGCACCACAGCGTGCATTACAGGGTGTAATTCACGGTGTAATGCAGGCTGTGGTGCACGGCGTGGTGTCTACTTGGGTGACTCCGCAAGGTTGCGCAGATGAACCGCCAGACGCTGCTCCCCCACCAACTCCTGGGTTAGCAACGTGAGCTGATATTCCCACCTGGGAAGATCACCGTCGGTGGCGATAACCTCCTCCAACTCCGCTAGATGCTCGTAGATGGCCAACTTTTTATCGGTGACTCGCTCCACAGCACTTACAGCGGCATCCGTTGGCGCATCGCCGGAAAGCAGCTCGGGGCGGCAGACCCGAACGGTAATGCCGGGAAGCTCCTCGCAGGCTTTCTCCGAGGCAATGCTTACCGTCGCTCCCCAACCGTTGTTTACCCACCCCAGCTGCGGGGCGTTGCGGAATGCGTTGTAGACAACAGCCGGTTCAGGCGTGGGGCCAAACAGGTCACCGTTAAAGTAAAACATCTTTTTCAGGCACGATTCTGCCGCATCCAAGGCTGCTGTGAGCGCGGCTGGCACATCGGCAATGAAGTAGCCCTTGTGCCTGCCATCGATCTCTTTCTCGTGGACGTGTGGCGCTCGTTGGGAAGCGATGACACAGCCGGGGGAGACGACAAGGGAACTAAACCAGTCTTGGGTGGCCAGCGGGTTGCGTGCCCCACTGTCGGTCATGGCGGGAACCACCACCCCAATGGAGCTTCCCTGACAGGGGGCGGTGGTGTTACCAACGTGCTCTGGCCACGGCTGGTGGGGTATCTCCCTCCCGTTTTCTGCACCTGCAAGCACCTCGTCGAGCGGGTCGTGCGGGAAGTGGTACTCCTCGCCAACGCTAACGCCCTGGAGGTGGAAGAAGTCTCCATCCTGGCTGGTCAGCAAAATGTCCTCCCCTCCGGTTGAGTCGGTGAGCTCAGCGACTTTCACCAGCCCCTTGGGGTTGATGGGAATGTCGGCGGTAATAACGGTGGTGTGGTGGGTTTCGCGGGCAACATTGTTGTGGTCGAGTTGGGAGGTGAGGATTACGGCCGGGGAGGTTACCCGCACTGTGTTGGTGTCCTCGATGTGTTCGACGTGGGCCACAAAGCTGATGTTGGGGCTGGTGTGTGGCTTCCGGCAGATGGGGGTTGTGGCGGAAAAAGACGTGGTTGGCATAGGTGTGTCCTCCTGTGGCTATGCCCCTGGGTGGGGCGTTGGTTGTTGTGCCTGCCAGTTCAGCAGGAGTCGTGGAGGGGATGCCCGAGACGAAGACGGCGGTAGTGCTGTGGGTATGGAAACACCCCGCTGGGGAGCGGGTGTCTCCAGCGGGGTGGCATGCAACAGCGGCTTCAAGGGTCTGTTGGCCATCCTTGATGCCGCGTCCAACACATTGTTACCGAGGTGCCGCAGGCGCACATTCTGCGGCACCGTTCAATTTTACTAACGGGGTGTGCACACTCTTTGTGGTCGCCAGGCTGCGGATAGATCCCCTTGGTTGATCTGGGGGTGGATCGGGGGACAGTTGGGCGCTATAATCCGTTTACCAGCACAGATTTTTGTATTACAATTTGTGCTATGAGTACACTTTCGTCTAAAGTATTTTTCACAGATTCAGCTTTTGAACATGGCTTCACCAAAGAGCAGATAGTAAACGTCTTTGAAAACGTCATCCGGTATCAAGACAATATGGAGCCAAATGAACCACATCAACCCCTCGTTAACCTAGTTATCGGCCCAGCAGGGCCAGGAAAAACCGGAAAAGAATTGGAGGTGATGTATTCCTTTGTGGACGAAGGGGTAGTAATTTTCCATTGCATGGAAGCCCGGGCACGAAACAAGTACACAGCTATTGAAAAAATTTAATTCCCTAGCGACATTCCCTACGAACACACAAACCAGAAACCGAGGATTAAAAATGCAGTACGACCAGGTTGATTTTGACAAGCTCGCCGCTTGGGCTGAAAGCGAAGATGGCCTGTCCGCCAGCAACAACACCCTGCCTGCCGACGATCTTAAGGAGGACTCGAATCTCGCTAAGGCACAACGCCTTATCCGCCGCGTAGGCCGCCCAGGCCTCAACGATGGCGACGAGTCCGCCTCCGGCGAGCCGTCCACCACCATCCAGGTCAGGGTGTCTTCCGACCTGTCCCGCAGGTTCACTCTTTTCAAGACGCGCAACAAGCTCTCCACTAGCAGTGCAGTGCGCCACATTCTCGACGAGGCTCTACCCTCCAGCTAGTACTTTCCTACCCAAAATGCGCCCTGGAACGGCTATTGTTCCGGGGCGCATTTTTTAGCGGAAGTCGGCGGTTAGGCAGTTAATGGAGTTGGCCACCATTGCGCTGGTGGCTTGGGAAAGGTCGCTGTCCATACTGGAGGCATCGGCAGTTCCTTTCGTTACGGACTTGAAGCTGTCGCCGTCTTTCATCCAGATAAAGTGCGGCTCGTCGATGGTTCCCTCACCCGAGCGCACCATGAGGGCTACCGCGTCGCGTTTTTCCCCATCCTCCTCCCCTGACCAGGCAGCGGACAGTACGGCTTCTGCCCCATCGTCGTCGAGGCTGTCGAGTAGTTTGTCCACGTCTTTGTCGTTGGGGTCGGTGCAGCCGTCTACTTTGTCCATGCTGGCGGTTGGTTTGGCGGCGGTGCGTTGGGTTCCGTCACCGATGTTGGAGCCGTCTTGGGAGCGTTGGCTGGCGTTGCGGGAGCCGCCTGGGCCGTTGTCCTCGTCTCCAAAGATGGAGTTGATGGCCAGCAGTGCGAAAAACACGGCGAGGGAGGCGAGGATTATTATTCCCCAGGTTCGTGGGTTAAAGGAGGGTACGCCGTTGTTGGAGGCTTGTTCTTCCTGCTCGTGGGGGGTGCTCATGCTGCTGCCTTAGTTTTTTCGGCGGCGTTTTCCACTGCTTTATACACGCGCTTTGGGGTGGCTGGGATTCCTTTCTCCAGATTGTGCACGATGGTGCGGTGTTGGAAGCCGGAGCGGTTGATGTAGTCGTGGGCTGCTTCTTCCCCTGCGGTGTCTACGGCGCGGGCCAGGCAGGTGTAGAACGCGTCGCGTTTTCCTGCCAGGCTCCAGCGGGCGGTGGGCCAGGTGGCAAAAGCGCTGACCACAGCGACGGTGGCGGATATGAGCAGGACGGCGTTGGAGCCGCCTGCGGTGGCGGTGACGATGGCCAGGAGTGCGGTAAACACTGCGATGGCGGCGGTGGCTTTCCACAGTCGGGTGGAGCGGTCGCGGCCGTGGGTTTCTGTCCATGCTGCGCGGTGTGCTGCGTAGGCGCACACCAGCTTCCCGCCTGGCGTGTCGCTTAGTTGTTGTGCGTGGTGGGCGGAGACGTTGAGGCGTGCGTGCGGCTGGGGGATGCGGGTGGTGTCGGCAAAGGTGGCGGATTGGTGGCTGCGCACTTCGCTGACGGATTGTGCGGCGGGGACGTTGGCGCTGATGGTGTTGTAGGTGTCTTTCCACCAGTCGAGGTTGTGTGTGGTCGGCATGGGTGCTCCTAGAGGTTGACGGTGGTGTCGAGGTCGCACAGGGCTTGGATGTGGGCGGCGACTGTATCCAGGCTTTCTACGGTGCCGTCTTCCAGCTCGTTTGCCATTTGTGGCAGGCGGTGGCGCATGTCGCGCAGGCGCACCTGGTTGGCTAGTGCTTCCACGTCTTCGGTGGGGTGGATGACGGACTTTTGGAGGCTGTCGGCAATGACGGCGCTCATTTTGTCGATTACGTCGTCGCTTCCTGGGATGGCGGTGGCTTTCGCGGTTTCCAGTTCCACGAGGGAATCGTCTACGGTGCGCATGGCTAACAGGCGCTTGTAGAGGTGGCCGATTAGGGAGGAGCGGATGGTGTCAGGGTTGCCCAGCCCGCCCGAGGCTACGGTGTCTGACCCCAGGATGGCTTTTACCGCTGCCACGAAACGTCCGGCGTGGTCGGCTACTGCTTTGTCGATGAAGTCTGTGGCTTTCACCGAGGGTGGCTGCATTCGCTGTGGGGGTTTGCCTAAAAGGCGGTGGTGCCAGGGTTGTGTCTGCGGGGTGTAGGTCGGATCGGCGACTGCTTGCCAGCCGGTCTGGTTTTCGATGATGCCGGGGATTGCCATGATTTTTCTCCTGTGGTTGTTGTGTGGTGCATTTTCCATTGTGCCGGGGCGTGTATTAGGTGGCCCGGACATGCGGCCCGAGTCCATTACTGCTTTTTCGTTTTTTGCTCCTCCCAGGCAGCTTGGCGGCGGGCTTCGTGCTCCAGGGGTGGGTATTTGCGTGCCACGTCAGCCAGCAGACGGATTTTGATGATGGCTCCAGCATCGCGGCGGGTGCGTTCATCTGTGATGGAGCGCAGGAAGTCTCTGGCGGAGTCGTAGTGGGAGCAGATGTGCCGCAGGTAGTTGACGGTGATGCGTGCTAGAAACTCGTTGGAGGAGTTGAGGTCTGCGTGTTTGCCGTCAGGGTTGCGGTGGTTGTAGTGCTTTTGGGCTTGGGCGATGGCGCGGCCGAGGGGCATTTCTTTAACGGATACGTCGATGCGCTGGGCAGCTTTCATTAGCTCTGCGCGTGAATAGTTGGCCATTAGCTGATTCGTCCCTCCGCGACGTAGCGGGCTGCGCCCATTGCGGGTATTGCCTGTGGGTAGTCCACTGCGCGGTAGGGGCCGATTTCGGTGCGGATGGCGCGGCCTACGGCCGGGTTGGTGCTAAACCCTCCGGCCACCAGCAGGGTTTTGGGGATTCCTGCGTTGCGGTCGTCTTCCCACAGTCCCTGCATGTCGGGGTTGTCTGTCAGGGTGCGCAATGCTTGGCGCATGAGGTCTTCCACCAGGTCGTTTACCTGTCCTGCGCGCACGTTGACTTTGCCGACTGGGGCGGACATGGAGGCGGTGATAAGGGAGTTGGGGGAGGTTGCTTTTTGGGAGGCGCGGAGGATGCGTTTTCCCACCTCGGTTGCCTGTCGCAGCCAAGCGTTGCTGGGCTTGTAGGTGGGCGCGATGCGGTTGGCGATGCTGACAACGATCTGCTGCGCGATGTAGCCCATGCTGCCGGTGCGGGTGAACTCGTAGGTTTCCCATTTGCGCTCGCCTTTCCCCTGCGGCATAGCCAGTGTGGAGGCGGCGGCTTGTCCACCAATGTTTAGGCAGGTGACCAGCCCGTCGGTGTCTACGAGTTCGGCGTAGCTGGCGAGGGAGTCTGCGGCTTCGACCGGGATGACGTTAAGGCCGGTGGTGGCCAGCGCTGCGCAGTACTGGTCAACGGTGTAGCTGGGCCAGTGGGAGGGCACAACGGCGGCAATGTCGTCTGGTCGTGCGTCCAGTCGGTCGGCGGCATCAATGGCGGGGCCAACCAGCATGTCGATAAGGCTGTTGCTGCCGTATGGTGCCCCGGCGATGATTTGGGGTGGTTGTCCCAGCATGGCGGTGAGGTTTCCGAAGCGGCTTTTTACCCGTCCCTTAAAGTCCGGTCGGCGCACCTCGTCCTCGTCGGAGATAAGTAGCTCCGACTTGTAGTGGGGAGCGGCGGTTTTTGACCTGACGTGCATCATTAGTGGCTGCGGTTCTTCGCCGGGGAAAGCGTAGCCTGCGGCCAGGGTCATGGTGCCAAGGTCGAGGCCCAAAACGGGGCGGTCAATGCTCACCTTATTTGCCTCCTGTGGGTTGTTTTGCGGTTGTTTCCCATTCTTGCAGCCGGGTGTGCACACCCTTGGCGAGTGCTTGTGGCGTAGCCAGATTTGAGTGCACACCCTAGTGAGACAATGAGTTGCGAAGACACAGACCACCCAGTACAGCAAGGAGTCCACTGTGGCCGACAACAACGGCAAGCGGCGCAACGTTCGCGGCAGAAACGCTGCGCCGAAGTATCGCAAGACCAGCACGTCCGCTGATTCGCCAGCCATCAACCTGTCTGGAAAAACCGGGGCCATTATCATCGCCGTCCTGGTGGTGGCGGCTATCGCTGCCACGTTTGGCTTATACAAGATGCTTACCGGCACCAAGATGGATGCCGAGGCCTACCGCGACAAGCTGGTGTCCGTAAACCAGGGCGATCTTCCAGCACCGCCGTTTATTGGCTGGAAGCAGGAGTATCTGGAGGAACCACCCGAGCCGTTGAAACCGAATGATTCCATCAAGGAGGTCAACAACGAGGAATGCACCCCTGGTGGTGAGCGTCAGGCCGAGGTGTCTGGGTTGATCATGAATGAGGCAACCGAGTGGTCTGGCACCGAGATGTATAACACGGCCTACAATGCGCAGATCCGTGTGGATGCGTCCAATGCGAATGTGGAAAGCAATGGCTTGGACTACGAGAAAGTGGACTCCTACCTGCGGGATTGTTCCTACGTAGAGTTTGTGCAAAACGGCGAAGATGATTCACGACGTGTGCGCATTACCCGCAAGCCGCTGGAGGTGAAGCCGGAGGCGTGGAAAATGAAAGATGGCCGCGCATGGTCGGAGACGATCGCGGTCTCCACGCCGGAGGGATTTAAGGGCACCTCCACGACGGTAAGCATGCTGGGGCATGGCAGGGGTGCCACGTTGCAGGGCCAGCTAACGTTCGAGGGCCGCCTGGATGACAATGCGGTCAACACGATGGATTTGCTGTGGACGGCGCAAACCGCCAAGGCTCTTGAAGAAGACTAGCTGCTGCATCTAGGACAGTTCTTGCACACCCCCACTGGGCGGCCCAGTGGGGGTTTCTTTCTGCCCTTATGCGGCCAGCCTGCTTACCGTCGTGTGCGGGCGCGGACTTGCTCTAGCAGCAGTGCGGCAGGCTCCGGCAACGGCTCGGGGGCTGACAACGTGGAGGTGGGCAGCGGGGAAACCTCCTGCCCGAGTGGGGAGACACGGATGACTGCCCCTGGAAAAGGCAGCGCCCACGGGTGTGTGTGGTGTGGGGTGGGGTAGGTTTTGCGCGCCGACGAGTCGATGATGCGGGAATCGTCGGCAAGCAGCCGAAATCTCCGGTCGCGGCCTTTGACGCTTTCTCCCTTCTTTCTATCGTCTCGCGGGGAAAGGGAGTCCTGTACGGCGCGCAGCAGCTTGTCCACGTCCGGTGGTGTCATGGGAGGGATGCGTGCGGGGCCATCGTCGCACACCAGTGGTGACCACCGTGGGGTGGTCTTTTTGTGCGGCACGGTAAGCACCACATCCAGGCGTACCGGCAGGTTGAGTGCTGTCCATTTTCCCTCGGTAAGGCGTAGTGCTTCTTTGCTTAGACTGTCTCGCCAGGCGTGGAGTTCTTTGCCGGAGGAGTGCTTCATTACCCCTGGCGCTACTGCGCGCATGGAGCCTTGGGTGACGGGTTTTCCGGCTGCCACAATCCACATGGTCAGATCATCAAAGCGGCTTAGGTCAGCGAGTGCTTCCTGGTGGATATAGGTGGTGGAATCTGCCAAGGGTGCGCGTGGTGATGTTGCACTGGTGGTGCCCTGGGTGGGCTGTGTGCGCGGGGTGGGTTCAGTAGCAGGGCGCAGGGCGCAGGTGTTGCAGCAGGCTTTCCCCACGGGGATGACTGCGGCCTTACAGCCTGGGCACCAGCGGTGGGTGCCTGCGCTGATCAGTTCTTCAACGTCCATGCCCCATACGCTACGAGGCGGGTGTGCAGGCTGGCCCGAAGTTTATTTACCTGCATAAACGTGTTTCGGGCATGGGGTTGGGCGGGTTTCATAGTCTGTGGTCACACAGTGAAAAACCACCGCATCCACCATTTGTAAGGAGTCTTCGTGAATCAGCCACAGTTTGTCCGCAACACCCACAATTCCTCGTTCATCGCCTACGATTCCAAGCCATCGAAAAAGCCTGTTGCTCTCACCGTCAACGGTGAGCCTGTCCAGGAGCGACTGCACCCGGATGTGTTCATCAACGAATACATGTCCATCCAGGTCAAGGAGGTAAAAGACGGCGAGGGAACGGTCAACGTTGTCTTTGATGCGAAAACCGCTGTCACCGGCTCCGACAAGAAAATGAAGTACGACTTCGGCGCAAACCTGCGCGCAGACTCGCCACTTGTGGGGCTGGCACGCCAGGCGCAGCAGCAGTCTCGCCCGGTCTACATCGGAATTGAAACCCGCAGGCGGTGGAAATCTAAAGATGGTGAGGTCATCCCCTACACCACCCCAATTCACGTGCTGCGCGGCTGTAAGGATGGCCCACAGTCGTCGGGTAATTCCAACGAGACGGGAAACAACTGCTCCAAAGTGCTGGCGGTGATTGGTTTTGCTGACGAGCCGGAAACCACGCTTGTCTCCGACGAGGCACGCTCCAACCCGTACAAGTGGGCAAACGTCCGCGACAACCAGGATGGTGACCTACCACCGCAGGGCACGGTTATTCCCAGCGGGCCGGAGGGCCAGCCGGTAGGTGGCTTCATCGTCGCCTCGGCAGCCCCTGCCGCTGCTGCTGGCACGTCGCCAGAGATTCTGGAGAAGTTGGAAAGCCTCACCAAGATGGTGGCCCACCTCCAGCGCTCCAGCTCCTCCGGTGGCGGCAGCAAGCCGTGGAATGAGCGCACCGCTGACGGTTCCATCAACCCCTCCTCCTACGCGGTGTCGCAGGTTCGCCACACGCGCCAGGATGCAGCGCGACTGGTGGCCGAAGTAGCGCCCCAAGGGTCTACCGGCCCGCAGATGCGCGGCTGGGAGTCAGATCTGACTACCGCGCTGTTATGGATTGCTGACTGTGTGCAGGAGCGGGTTACTGGCGTGTGTGACCGTATGGCGAAAGCGCACACCGAAGCTGGCGGGTGGGTCGCCCACGTCGTTGAGTTCGAGGAGCCGTTTACCGCTGACATGCTCACCGATGCCGAGGCAAAGCGCACGTGGGCTAAAACGGTTCGTGATGCGGCTGCTGAACGCTACATGGAGGCAGTGACCATGACCCAAAGCAAGCTGGATTCGCAGGCGGGGGTTGCCCCGCAGAACTCCCCGAGTGAACCGCGCGAGGAGGATAACGCCCCACAGCAGGAGGCTCCGGCGCAGGACGCGGAGGTCATGCTCTCCGATGATGCGCAGGCGCGTGAAATGTGGGATGGGCTGATTGAAACGATTGGCATGGCCCAGTACGTCGAGCAGCTTAACCCTGTTCTGGAAGCCCAGTTTGGCACCTACCTGTCGGCGCAGATTTCGGCCGCTGACATGCGCGCCGCCCTGTCCGAGTGGATGGCCAACCCGCAGGATTTCCGCAGCCTGGCGGAGCAAAAGTACCGGGAAAAGCAGCAGGCCGCCCAGCCGCAGGGGCAGGCCGCTTAGAGTAGGGTTCCCCGCTGCTTTTTGGGTGGGGCTTTCTGCTCCTGTGGGGTTGGCTGGCCCAGGTCTGCAACGCTGATTAGGTTGCTGGAGACAACCTGTTCGAGCAGCTGGCTGCCCTCTTTTTCGGCGTTGACCATGAACTCTATTTGCCACAGCAGCTCCAACAGTTCACCGTCGAGATGCCAACTGTCTGCCTGCATTTGATCCAGTGGTGAGGAGGATTTTCCAGCCGGGGTTTTCATTCGGTAGCCCAGCCAGGAAGACAGCACGTTCATGCCGGAGACCTCGAAGCTGGCGACCTGCGGGGAAACATGGTCAAAGCGTGCTGTACCCACCTGGAGTTGGTGGTTTTCCTCGTCGTAGTCCCAATTCTCGGGGTAGGTGCCCTCCGGTGTGGGGATGGCGATGGTGGCTGTTCCCTTAAAGCGGGTTCCGGTGGGCTGTCCAAACTGGTTGAGTTTTCCGCCGCGCTCACCCCAGGTTTGCTCAAAGATGATGCGGCGGCCGAAGTCTACGACCTGCCCAAACAGCGCGGTGTCGGTGGTAAAGGGGACGTGTGCGACAGCTTCGGACAGTTCCTCACCAAACCGCTGGGTGTATGCCCCGGTGCCCAGGAGTCCAACCACGTAGGCCGCAACCTCGAATGGCTCCACCTCGCGGTTGTACGTGGCGGTGAGCGCTGCGAGCAGTGCAGTGGAGATGTTGGGCTGGGTGGTTCCTGCGGTGCGGTAGAGCGGATGCACGTCCTTTGCGCCGCGATTCTTAAAAAAGTCCATGTCAGGAACGTACGGACTAACCGTTACTGCGGGGCCGTTCCCCAAAGTGGTTGCCGTGAGGGTCACCAAGAAAAGCTGGCTGTTTGAGTAGCTGTTCCACAAAGGTTGCCGGATATATGTGCCTACGCGGTGGTCGGGAAGACACCACTGGCGGTCGAAGCTACGGTAGCCATAACGTACAGGCTTTACCATGCTTTCCCTGCCGTCCTGACCGGCAAGCACTGGCAATGGTTCATCCGTGAGCACATCGTTTTTTCTCACCTGTGGGGCGCAATCTCGGTCTGGGGAAAATAGTTCCTCGTCCACAGAGCCGGAAGCAAAGAGCTTGTCCCAGCGCTTGTTTAATGCTTGTGGGTCGGGAGCAATAGGCCATTTGCGTTTGTACTGGGCACCAGAAACGCTCCAGGGGAAAATCATGTCGAGGGGCACGCCGTCAGATAGTGCGGCTGCTGTGGAGGGGACGAACTTGTCTCCCCAGTCTTTGTTCGGCAGCTCCACCCAGTCGTTTCCAGATTCTGGTGCGCATACATCGGCCATTGCGTCCAGTTTTTCTTGCCGGTTTCCCCCAATGCGCTGGTAGTAGACCGTGGCAGGATTCTTCATTCGGGTTGTATGGTGCCTGGTCTGTCCCCTGGAGTTCTTGGGATGTTGAATACCGAAGAAGACCGCGACCGGGGTTTGGATGGCAAAGACGTTTTCTTCTTTTCGAGCGCCGCGACCCTCGCCGCCTAGGTCTACGATCCAGATTTCGTCAAAGGTTCTGCGCATGTATTCGCGCAGGCCTGCAAAGCCTGGGCCTCGCAGGTAGGAGGAACTGGTGATGTAGCTGACGACACCTGTTTCGTTTTCGCGCTGTTCGCAGATTTTCCAGATGGCCCAGCGAATGAAATAAACATAGGTGTTGTAGAGGTTTTTCACCTGCCCACCCTGCCCTTTTTCGGTTAATGGAGAGATGAAATCATCTAGGAGTGCTGGGTGTCCGTTGTGTTCTTCCAGGACAATGTTGCGGTGCTCGGTGGAGCCACTTCCCAGGGCTTTCTTACGAGAGCCACGGTCGTAGGGCGGGTTACCAAGGATGACACGGATGGGGGTTTGGTCATTTTTGACCAGTCCCGCCTTGCGGGTTTCCTCGTTAATGTCCGCCATGACCTCCCAGAGGGTCATTTGATTGCCGTCGGCAGACACATCGCCTGGGTCGGTCAGCGAGTTTGTGAGGTAGACGTTAACACCGTCTTTGCCCAACTCAATTCCGGTGGACTCCAGCATCTGCGTAAGGCGCATGTGCGCCACCGAATATGGCCCCATAAGCAGTTCAAACGCATACAGGCGTTGAGCGAGGCTGCGGGCTGCATCCTGGGGTGATGCAGCTTGGCCCAGAACGTGGCGGGCTACTGCCAGCGGGTAGGTGGCTGTGCCTGTGGCGTTGTCGAGAACGCTGGTGGCATCGTCTCCCAGGCCGTCGGAGCGGCCGAAACGGGTTTTAAGGATCTCGTCGAGGAGCCTTACCTGCATTTCCACGATTTGTACCGGGGTGTAGTACACGCCCGCGTCGGCGCGCATTTTCGGATCGTAGGCTGCGAGGAAGTCTTCATAGAAGTACAGCCACGGGTCGGCATCAGAGGTGAACTTGTCTACATCCACCGCACCGATGACAGATTCCAGGAGGGATACCGGCCCCTCCACCAGGATGCGGTTGCTTGGCTGCGCCATTACCTCCAGGACAGAGCCGATAAGCCGGTGGCCGTTGTGGCGTAGGTCTGGGGTGACGACGGAAGCGGTAAAAGAATCGGCGGGAACGGTGGATTCCACGCGCGCCAACAGGAGCGCGTAGGTAAAAGTTTGGGCGAAACTGTCGGCGAAATCTTTGGCGGTAGCTCCCGGCATGAGGTCTTTGCGCCAGTTTGCGTAGAGGTTGTCGAGCGCATCTGGGGTGTTGTCTGTGATGACCTCCACCACTGAATCGCGCAGCAGGCGGGTAAGTGGTGCCAGCTGGTCGGCCAATCCTTTAGGGCTAGAGGGTGAGGTGGGTTTCCAGGAAAGGAATTGATCCAGCAGGTTGGATAACTCCTCCACCTGGTTTTCCGGCAGTTCGCCCTCGGGGTTGGGGGTGAGTTGGATGTGGGCGAGGGGTTGTCCTGCCCCGTGGCGAAGTAGTGTCCACTCCCAGCCGTTGGTGTAGATCAGGTTCGAGTGGTTTTCTAAGCGTTTCCACTGTTTCTTGTCGTGTTTCGACCATCCGCTTTGCCGGTATGGGTTGGCAGATTTGTTGGGGCTTTTCAGCTCCAGGTGGCCGGTGAGCTGTCCGCGACCGTTTTTAACGGCCATATCCAGGCGCACGCCCTCCACATTGTCGCCGGAGAGTTGACGGTGTTCAGTAAAGACGTTGACCTGATTGGAGCGGGCGTTTCCCACGGCCGTTAAGAAAGTGGAGATGGGGACTTTCAGCTGGTCTTCTGGGCTGGTTCGCCGGTCGGTGGCAAGCTCCCGCTCAACTGCAAGTAGGGCGCAGGCTAGGTCGTTGCAGGCTGTGGCGATGGTGTGGGCCATGATTCCCCCTGGGTGGAGTGCATTGGGTAGCTGTGTATCTGATGGATAAGTCTAGGGTGTCGCCGTGCACGGGGCATGAACTCGGGGCGGAGCTTTTCTGACAAGGGGTGCACACCCGGCAGGTAACGTTTTGTGCATGACAAACCTCCTACACAAACAGCATGACACCCTCCCCACGCTGGGGAAACCGTCTACTCGTTCAGTTTTACGCCACAGTCACCGCACAGGAGCAACATGGATTATTGCCCTCACCTGCGCTCTTGTTGTGGCAGTTGCTGCTGCCACCACCGTTGGGGCTGTGTCCATTCCGCCCGGTCAGGTGCTACAAGTGTTGGCGCATCATCTGTTCGGCGCGGGTCTTGATGGGGTAGCTGAACCCACCCGCGTCATTGTGTGGCAGGTGCGCCTGCCACGCGTTGTCCTCGGAGTGGTCGCCGGGGCGGGCCTTGCGGTGGCCGGTGTTGCCCTCCAGGTGGTGGTGCGCAACGTTCTTGCCGACCCCTACGTACTTGGGGTGAACTCGGGTGCCAGTGTTGGTGCCGCGTGCGCTCTACTGTTTGGCGCAGGAGTAGGGCTGGGAGAATACGCCCTACAATCAAGCGCTTTTGCAGGTGCGCTGATCGCTGCCGCCCTGGTGGTTACCGTTGCGCGAGGGGCAGGCCAGTTGACCTCGAATCGGCTTCTTATGGCCGGTGTGGCGGTCGGGTACGCATTGTCGGCGGCCACGTCGTTTCTGGTGTTTGCTTCGGACAGTGCGGAGGGTTCCCGGTCGGTGATGTTTTGGCTGCTGGGTTCCCTCAACCTGGCAGCGTGGAATGGCCCGCTGGCCGCCGCCACCATCGCGGTGTGCTTGGGGATTATCGCCCTATGGGTGCTGTCGCGTCCGTTGGATGCACTGGCGGTTGGTGACGATACGGCGTTGTCGCTGGGTGTGTCCCCCACGGTTATGCGCGGGGGGCTTTTGGTGATCACGTCCCTACTGGTGGGCGCAGTCGTCGCCGAGGCTGGCTCCATCGGCTTTGTGGGACTGGTGGTGCCGCATCTTGCGCGTCGAATGGTTGGCGGCAGGCACGCGGTTGTTGTTCCCGCTGCGGCCCTGTTGGGGGCCACGTTGATGGTGGTAGCAGATGTTGCTGCCCGCACGGTGCTGGCCCCGCAGGAAATCCCCATTGGGGTGGTTACCGCCTTGGTGGGCACTCCCCTGCTGCTTGTCCTTGTTCGCCGCATGCGCTCAACCGCGCACTGAAAAAAGGGGGATTTGACCATGAAAAAAGGCTTGCAGGTGTGCGTTTCCACCGTTGTTTTGGCGTGTACGGCTCTAGGGCTGTCAGGCTGTGGCCGCACCCAGGAAAGCACTGCGTCCATCGCGGGGACTGGTGAGGCTATCACCGTGGAAAACTGCGGAAACACCTGGACGTTTCCGCATGCTCCAGAGCGGGTGGCGGTGATTAAAAATACAGTTCCCCTCACCTTGTCCAAGCTGGGGGTTCTTGACCGGGTGACCACGCGGGCGGGCCAGTTCCCCGCTGACTACTACCCCGCCAGTGTTAACCAACAGTTGGCTAAAATCCCCTCGCTTACCGACAGGTTGAATGCAAGTGGGCATTTGCAGATCTCGCGGGAGACGATGATGCAGGCTGACGCTGACCTGGTGGTGGGTATTACCGATACGGTCAATGCTCACACCATGCAGGACACAGGGAAAGCCGTCATCGAGGAGCCGTCCCTGTGTGAAAACTCCACCCAACACCCCAGCTGGGATGCAGTGTTTGAGCACGTCAACTTGTACGGAAAGCTGTTTAACGTCCCCGACAGGGCAGACAACTACAACGAGCAGCTACGCCAGCGGATTGCGCAGCTAGAGCGCAACGCTGCGGGCGAGGGGAAAAGTGTAGCGGTTGTCTTCCCCTCGGTGGGTGGCGGGCCACTGTATGCCTACGGTGCCGAGTCGATGGCTACCCAAGTTGCCTCGTCGGCTGGTCTTCGCTCCGTGTTTTCCGACACGAAAAAGCGTGTGTTTGAAGTCTCCGCCGAGGAGGTCATCGCCTCCGATCCGGATGTGATTGTAGTGCTGCACTCGCAGGGTGATGGCCATGCGGAGGTAGAGGAGCTGAAGGCTATGAATGGGGTGGAGACTATGCGCGCTGTACGCAACAACCAGGTGCATCCCGTGCTGCTTAACAAGTTCGATCCGCCTACCCCACTAGCGGTGGATGGCCTGGGGGAACTCAACGATTTTTTGAAAGGACACGCTGATGCTTAACGCGACGAAAATCAGCCACTCTTTTGGCCGGACAGTCACGCTCGACGGGGTGGATCTGCATATTCCCGACCAGGGTGTTGTGGGCCTGGTGGGGCCAAACGGCTCGGGGAAGACAACGCTGCTGTCCACGCTGTATTCCGCACTGTCACCCAACGGCGGTGAGGTTACTGTAGACGGCCAACAGGTAGAGCGCATGCGGGCGAAAAGTCGCGCTAAAAAGCTGGCTGTCGTGGTGCAAGATGCCTCGGCCGAGGTGGATTTAACGGTCGCGGAGCTAGTGTCTCTGGCTCGTTTGCCGCACAAGACTTTTGGGGCTGGAATCACCACGCAGGATGCAGCAGTAGTCGATGAAGCCCTGGAGGCGTGCGGTGTTCTTGACCTTGCCGACCGGCAGGTAGGTCAGTTGTCTGGTGGCCAGCGGCAGCGCGTAATGATTGCTCGCGGCCTGGCCCAGCAGTCCACCCACCTCCTGTTGGATGAACCAACCAACCATCTTGACCTGCACTACCAGCATGAGGTGTTGAAGATTTTGCGGCGCATCAACCGAGGTTCAGTGGTGGTGCTGCACGACTTGAACCTGGCCAACACTTACTGCGATCAGATCGTGGTGCTCGACCACGGCAAGGTTGTCGCCGCAGGCCCGCCCTCCGAGGTGATGACCCCGCAGGTGCTGGAACCTATCTATGGGGTCATGGTGCAGCGCGTCGAGGTTTCCGGCAGGTGGCATCTCATTTTGGGAGAGGGTGCCGACAACTAGCACGGCGGGGTGTGCACACCCCGCTCATACGCTTGTGGGAAAGAAGTCAGCCACAACCCAAGGACACGCAACTATGGCCGAAGTTCAAACCCGTCTCAACTACTACTGTTGACTTCCTCCCCGCCTTTACGGACGGGGATTTCCGGCTATGCCGGAGGTAAGGATTTTCCCTGTGGGATCCTCCCCATCGTTTAAGCACAACGCGAAGTCCTCACGCGGTGCGTGGTTGTTAATAAGGGATGAACCACTTTCCCTGATATTAAGAGCAGCATTATGATCCGCATTATCAGTGTGTCCACACTGTGTGCAGGAGAAAACAGCTTGGCTTTTGCGGTTTTCAGCACTGATGTGTCCACAGCGAAAACACCGCTGCGATGTATAAAAAGCAGGACATTTCACAACGTTCATCTTGTCGCTTAGCCGAGTTTCTACCATGCGCCACGAGGCTGAGGAAATAGATCGATTAAGGCCTGTTTTCGCAGCCTGCCCATTGGGAAGATACTCGCCAGTTGGCGCTACCTTGGGTGGTACTCGTTTAGTCATAGACGACGTTTTTAGATCCTCCAACACAGCCCACGAGTAACGCCGAGCAAGGATTGTTGTGGTCTTTTCTAGCCAGTCTTTCCTCCTGTTGGCGATAGTGAAACGACAAGAGTCCATCTTGCGGAGAATTTTCTTTCGTCCCGCAGAGTTCTTATCCTTTCTAGATAACGCCTTGTTCAGGCGGTTGTATCTCTTTGATTCAGCCACGCTTTCGGGAATGGTTAGCGCATCTCCGTCGCTGGTCATGGCGGTAATTTTCACGCCACGATCAATTCCTACAATTCCTTCTCCTGCTTTCTTCTTGTCAGGAGGCGGTGTTGTAAAAGAGACGAACCATTTTCCATTAACACAGGAAATACGAGCACTTGTCGCTTTTTCTAACTGCCACCATTTCATCGAGATCCGGAACTTTACCCATCCCACTTTAGGGATGTGTACACCAGCATTTCTCTTGTTGTAGCGACGAATGGAGGCAGTCTTGATACAAAACGACTGCTTGCTGCTGCGCTTTTTGAAGACAGGATATTTGGTTCGTCCTGCGAAGAAGTTTCCGAAAGCTCTATCCAGGTCTCGAAGTGCAGATTGCTGCACTTCGGAGGATCCTTTACGAAGCCACTCCACATCAGAACGCAATTGAGCCAATTCTTTACATTGTGTGGCGTAGGTTACTTTTACTCCGCGCTGACGATAATTTCGTGTGAGTGCCTTGCGCTGGGAGAGTCCCAGATTATAAACGAAACGTGCCTGCCCACAATGAACCACAAGACCATGTTCCTGGTGTGGTTTGGGGTAAAGACGTTGTTTTATGCTCACATGGTCTATAATACAAAATATGCCCGTTGACCGCAATAAATATCGTACTGGACGGCATGTAGTATATAGTTTACAAGCTCACATCGTTCTGGTGACCAAATATCGCAGAGGGGCTATTACAGACAGGGTTTACAAAGAAATAATCGAAGCCAGTAAAGAGGTGGGAAACCGTCTTGATTTCTCCCTTGTTGAAGCTGATGGAGAAGACGATCACATTCGCCTGATTATTGATTACCCTCCAAAGATTGCTCTTTCCCGAATCATCATGGTTCTAAAGACGAACACAGCGCGGAGGGTAAGAGAACAGAAGTTTCCAGAGGTGGAAAAAGCACTGTGGGGAAACCACTTTTGGTCACCTAGTTACTTCGTGTGCTCTACCGGAGGGGCAAGCCTCGATAAGGTACGCAAGTATGTACAAAACCAGAGAAAAGAACCCAAGGGGCCGGGAAGACCGAGTAACTAGATCTCAGGCAAAGGTCTACCTTGCTAACCCCGCCCTTACGGACGTGGCTTGCGCAAGGCGTTTATGTCAAAAGGGCACTCCCCGGCCACACAGTTTGTTGTATCCGGTGTAGTTACCGACCGCACCCACCAGGTAATCGCTGGTCACAGCGTACGGGAGTATGCGTGAGGCAAAAGTTCGGGCTGGGGTGTTTTAGCCGTGGAAAAATCAGGGCCACAAGCAACCACGGCACCGCCCACACTGGGCGCACCACTTTTTCTGGAGGACTATTCCATGACCACCACCCACCTCACACCACACCACACCCCGGCAGAAGCGTTTGCCGAGCAGTACCGCCCTGCCGGGGCGGTCGATTCGGGAGACGATTGGCTTGACCACGACTTGGTGGCCCACCTGGCAGCAGCATGCGACCAGCTGGAAACCGCGCCCGCAGCCTTTGCCGGAAAAGTCTCCAAGCAGGCATTACAGCAGCACATTAACCGGCTGAAAGCCCAGATGGATGCTGCCGAGGCTCTGTTGGAAGAAGCTGGCCTCTTCGAGGACGGCGGGGATGGCTTCGACAGTATTACCGGGCGCACCATCCGCCTCATGTTGGCCGCGCGCGAGCGCTCCACCAGCAATGTGGCACGCGCGCAGTTTGTCCGCATGCCACTACAGCGCAGCGCCTAGAGCCTGCGGAATGGGGGCCGCGCATCCATCCCACGCGGAAAAAAGAACACACCACCCAACGTTGAAAGGAACCACCAATGGCACAGGGAGATACCCCAATTACCGTTACCGGCAACATTGTTGCCGACCCCGAGCTACGCTTCACCCCAGCGGGTGCGGCAGTAGCAAACTTCCGCGTCGCCTCCACCCCGCGCCGCTACAATTCGCAGACCGGCCAGTGGGAGGATGGCGAGGCTATGTTCTTGACCTGCAACGCATGGCGCTCAATGGCTGAAAACGTGGCAGAAACCCTGTCTAAGGGCATGCGCATCATTGTCACCGGCCGTCTAAAGCAGCGCTCTTTCCAAACGCGCGAGGGAGAAAACCGTAGCGTCTTCGAGATTGATGTGGACGACGTTGGCCCCTCCCTGCGGTATGCCACCGCGCAGGTAAAGCGCAACCAGTTCAACAACGGCGGCGGCCAGCAGTCCCAAGGCAGCGGCCAGCAGCAGGGGAACAACGGAGCTAACCCCCAAGGTGGTTTCGGCGGCCAGTCCAACAACCAGGCTGACCCCGGAAACGATCCGTGGAACTCGGCCCCACCGGCAGGTGGGTTCGGCGGTGATGCTGACGAGCCGCCGTTCTAAACGCTTGTCCCCGGCAGCGTTTGTGCTGCCTGATGGGAGAAACCCCCGTTCACCGTTTCTGTGTGGACGGGGGTTTCGCGCTCGCCGGTGTCTTAGATTCAGCTACAGCCGTCGTAGGTCGGTTGTGCTTGGCGAACATCGAAAACGATAGCGCCCTGGTGTGCACCCAGGCCCGAACGGTGTAGATGCCGGTCAGGCGGGTCGTGCACACTCACCCTTTACCCTGGTTGGAGACAGCATTTTCCATTCATAAGGAGGTTTCGTGGCACGTCGCCGGGGAAACACTATGTCATCGCGCATGGCTGACAGTGCGAAACAAACCGGAGGTCGCCTGCTGGCGGATTGGGCTGCGCTGACGTGGCGCGCGGACAGTGCCAAGTTGGGGCCGGTCAACCTATCTGTCATCAACTGGGTTCTTTTCGCTATCTGCCTGGTGGGCTTGTGGTTTTTGCCGGGGATGCGGAAAATTTTTCTCATTGCGCTGGCCGTGGGCTTCATCTTCACTTTGGGGCGCTCGGCAGCCATCATGCCCAAGCGCCGCAAGGCGCTACAGGCCATCTATGACCAAAATCAGCGCACCGCAGGACTCCCGCGAGGGTCTGCACGCAATCCAGCCGACCCGAAAGACCGCATCCAGGTGCGACAGTGGGGTAAAAACGCCGCACCGCAAGAAGTGGTGCTCACCGTCGGTGACTGCCCAGCAGCCATAAGCGTGTATTCCCACCATCTAGTCGAGCGCAGCCTGGAAGCGTCAATGGGGCCTTTGGGTGAGGGCCAGCAGTGGATTTTTGAGTGGCCAGACCGCACCCGAGTGCACGTCTACCCCGACTCTGCGGAAAGCCCCGCCGCACTGCGCCAGGCCTACAACACTAAGGTGCGCACCTCCACCAAAAACCTGCTGGGTATCCGCGAGCGCGACGCGGCGGACTACCATTTCGAGTGCTCCGAGTGGTCTTCGGAGGAGACCAAGAGGGGCACCATGTTGGAAATCCCGGGGCGTATCACCATCGACTACGGCGAGTTCGACGACACGAACCCCACTAATCGGGAGAAAGTCGAGCGCACCCTAGACAAGCAGCTCAAATCTCCAGGTGAGTGGATCTTCAACTGGGATGACGGGGTACTTGAACTAAATCAAGTGGATCGTTCCTCAACGGAGGCCAAGCAAAAGCGCACGCTGCGCAAAATCAGCGACGACGTTATTGGACTCACCCGCTCCAACGGCCGCAACGGTGACACCCCGCAGGTCACCGTAAATAAGTGGATGGCGGAAAAGCACCTGGTCAAACTTCTAGGGCGCGAGGATGTTCCCTCCAACTATCCGCAGCACATCACCATCAACTTCGGCACTCGTGACCTGGCAGACCGGAAGAAGCGCAGCTTTTTTGAAAACGGTTTTGACACCGCAATGGGCGCTACCTATCCCCAGGTGACCTGGCTTTACAACTGGGAGATGGA
This sequence comes from Corynebacterium sp. ACRPE, assembly GCF_022347435.1. Classification (NCBI taxonomy): domain Bacteria; kingdom Bacillati; phylum Actinomycetota; class Actinomycetes; order Mycobacteriales; family Corynebacteriaceae; genus Corynebacterium; species Corynebacterium sp. ACRPE. The sequence continues at coordinate 37,911 of NZ_JAKRNA010000004.1, forward strand.
AAACGGCTCCACCGTCCTCTACACCACCTGTGTCGCTACCTCCTCGAAGCGCGCGCTACGAAAAAACACCGAGGCTCGCTTCCGCAACGTCGTGGAATCCAAGTTTGGTTCCTCCCGCAATTTCGTGGACTGCGACATGTTGGAGTGGCAGGACGAACCCGGCCCCTCGGGCGAACAGTTACCACAGACAGCACGAGTGCGCTTCGGTGAATACGACGTAACCAAGCGTGACACCCAGGAAGCATTTGAGCAGCACTGGGACAGTCTCACCGACGCGTGCGACTGGAACTACAAGTGGTCACCGGCGGAGGGTGTTGTCACCATGGACGCGGTGCCACCACTGCCAAAATCTGCACTATTCCCACAGGTGGGAACCGACGAGTTCACCTGGATTTGTGACCAGGCACGTAACGGCAAGATCATTTTCGGTCCCCAAAAAGGTGGCGGCTGGCTCACCCTGGATCTGAATGACGTTCCACACGCCCTTGTGGGAGGGGCCACCGGTTCGGGTAAGGCGGCTGACGTTGCAACGCCCATTCGCACCACCGAGGGCTGGTCGACGCTCGGCGACCTGAATGTTGGCGACACGATTTTCGACGAAAACGGCCAGCCGACCGCCGTCACTGGGGTCTACGACCAACCGCTGTCTGACACATGTTTTGAAGTGGTGTTCTCCGATGGTTCCACCATCGTCTGTGATGACCAGCATTTGTGGTGGACCGAAGACCGGTCGGCGCGCGTGTCCCGATTCCGTCACGACAAGTTCAAGGATTCTCGTTTACGGCAAAGCTGGCTGACTGACGACCAGATTGCTGCGGCGCAAGCGCTGGCAGCGTCAGCATCCCCGCAGGACACAGTGTCAATCCCCGAAGCGACCCAGGCGCTTGGGCTTACCGAAACAACCAATGGGCCGCTACGACGCTTGGCTGGCTCGCTCGGACCGGCCGAGGAGGTTCGTGCGCAGCAACAGGAGTTCCATTACCGCGGGCAGATTGTGCATCAAAAGCAGCGGGTCCGCGTTTTCGATGGACCTCAGCTTGCCGAAGCAATGATGGGGCGCGTGCGTCATCCACGACGCAACTCCAGCATTGGGGAGCATGCAGACGGGATTATGGCGGTCCTTGCCGAAGCTAAGCGCACTGGAGATGACGTTTGCGCAAGCAATTTCACTGAGAAGCTTGGGGTGGATCGAGAAACCGCACTCAACTGGCTTACGCCGTTTAAGTCTCAGGTCCCCAATTCGCTCCAGCAGCGAACGGTGCAGTTGACGGTGCCGGAGAAGACGGTTCGGCGCGCGGTATCCCCGGTCGTGCTCTATCCAAAGCAGGCGTTGTTTGAGGCTGTCGCCGAACATGGCGCAAAGCCCATGTGGGATCAGCAGGCCCTGCGCCCTATGGGGCAGGTCCGCACACTCAACGCGATTCGCCACAGCCTCACCACCGACTCGGGACATGTCAACCACAGTGTGCCGATGGCTAAACCACTGGAGTTTGCGGAAACCCAGTTGCCGATTGCGCCCTACACCTTGGGTGCTTGGTTGGGGGACGGCAGCTCGTGGCGCGGACAGATTACGTCTATCGACCCGGAAGTTGTTGACTTCATCCGCGACGACGGCTTCGTGGTCACAGGTCAGATGCCGGAAGATGGAGCTGGGCTTTTCACGGTCAACGGCTTGCAGCAGCTTTTGAGGAAATCCGGGCTACTCAAAACAGAGTTGGGTGCTGTCCGAAAGCGCATCCCGAGGGAGTATTTCAACGCGTCCATTGCGCAGCGCCAGGCACTTTTGGCTGGTCTTCTCGACACCGATGGAACCGTAGCCCCACATGGGGAAGCCCAGTTTTCCAACACGAACAAGCAGTTGGCGGACGATGTTCTGGAATTGGCTTTGGGCTTAGGGTTCCGCGCGACAATGCGCACCAAGGCAGCACACCTCAACGGAACCCAGCACGGCATCTGCTACACGGTGTCTTTCACCAGCCCCCACGCACCTTTCCGCCTGCCGCGCAAGGCACACGCACTGGAAGCTCGCTACACAGCTTCCAACGAGTCGCGCACAAACAGCCGCTTCATCGTGGAGGTGCGGAAAGTTCAACCGCGGCCCATGCGGTGCATCAGCGTGGACTCCCCCACCCGTCAGTTTCTTATCGGCGAGCAGCTTATACCCACCCACAATTCGGTAACGCTGACCGTCCTCCTGTTTTTGGCCATGTACAACCCCGACATGTTTGAACTGTACGTGTGTGACCCGAAGCGCACGGATTTTACCTGGACCCCTGAGTTTCCGAACGTCACCAAATTCGCTGCTGTTGACGAAGATATTGTGGCCACTGTCGCTGCCGCCAAGCAGGAAATGGATCGTCGACGAACGCTTCTTTCCCGAGTGGGTGTACGCAACCTACGTGAGTTGCGTGCCAAGTTTAAAGCCAATCCCGAACTGGAGCGCGAGCATGGACCTGCCCCGCGTCGACTGATTCTTTTCTTCGACGAGTTGGCCGCGTTTCTCGGCAAAAGCGCCAACAAAGACATTGAGGAGTTGAAAGACGAGGCTCGCTTCGACCTAGAGAAGATTGGCCAGTTGGGCCGCGCCATGGAAGTCAACATTATTTCTGCTGCACAGAAGCCAGACGGAAAAATCATCTCCACACAGCTACGCGACCAGCTTGGTTTCCGCCTGTGTGTCGGCCCAGTCAACCAATACACCTCCGAACAGATCCTTAACAGCAACCACGGCACCCGCTTCCCTGCACAGGGCACGCCGAAAGGTCGCTCCTGGGCAGGGGATTCCAAGAATGGTTACCGCATGGCCCAATCATTTTTCATCCCCGACGAAACCGGCCCCCTGCCGTGGGACCCGACGGCTCACGTCATCGGTTCGAAAGACATGATTCGCCAGCACCTAGAGGATCTGGGCTACGCACGCACCCAAATCACCAACCGGGACGGCGGTACAGAACCACGCTGGGTTCCTGTCGAAAGCGAGGAAATGAACGACAGTTTCGACGACAACACCCCAGCCCCCGAGCAGTCAGACCCCATAGAAGATCAGGGCGAAGACGCACAACCTGACGACGAGACAACTTCCGCCCCTGTTGTGGAGGAGGAATCCGCCCCCGAAGAACCCGCTCTACCAACGATGGATGAGCCGGAGGAGGAACCCGAGGAGCAGTCACCCGTCGCGGAAGAGTCCTCCCCGGTGGATGCTGCGATGAACGCCGCTACCACCCCGAAGCAGTCCCCTACTCGCCGCTCTACGCAGCGAAAGGTGACAGCTTTTATGGATGATGACGATAGCGCCCAGCCGTTCTAGGACAGTTCCCACCAACCCGCCGATTCCTGAAAAAGGGTCGGCGGGTTTTGCGATCGCAGGGGTGTGCACACCCGCCTGGCACACTGTAGGGGCGAGGAAAAGACTGGAGGAAAAATGCAAAAACTTATCGGTGGTGTTTTGTCCATACTCGTCTCCATCGGCGTGGCCTGGGGGATTATCCAATACGTCGGTGAGGGCAGCCCATTCCTCTCCGAAGAGTGGTTTGCCCATTGGGACGAAAAGTGGAACACGCTTCAAGGCGAGACCTCCGACAAGATTGGAGAAAACCTCCCCAACCCCGACGAAGTAAACGATGCAGGAGCAGGTGAGCAGTGAAAACAATTAGCCGGGTAGTCAGCTGGGTAGTAAGCGCCCTTGTGTTTATTGGCGTGGTGAAAGGGCTTAACGCCTCCGACATAGACGGAGCCAGCCTGGGGCAGATTATGACCGCCATCATCAACGGTGTGGCAGACCTGACCATTTACCTGCTGCCCAACCTGTGGGAGGCACTGTCTAGCGCTCTATAGCGCCGTTGCAGGCCCACCTGCACACAGTTCAGGCATTCATGCAGCGCCGTTTCCTAAGCTGGCGGCATTCCAACCGCAACCACCGTTGAAAGGACAACCACTATGGTCATGGGGCCAACGCACTCTATGAGCGGCGCAGCCGTGGGCTTGGCTGTCGCACAATCCATCCCGGAAGCCTGGGGAGGGGTGAAGTCGCCTACCGAAGCATTCATCTACGCCGGTATCTGTGCGGGTGCTGCCCTGCTGCCTGATTTGGATTCCCCGCAGGCTACCGTCTCGCGTAGTTTTGGCCCCCTGTCGCTGGGCCTGTCGCATCTTATTGAGAATGCGGCACAAGCCCTCGTTAACCTCACGCGTGGCCCCAAGGACGAATACTGCGGGAACGGCCACCGTACCGCCACCCACACAGTGTGGTTCGCTCTGCTTATGGGTGTGGCCGCCACAGCGCTCATAGCCGCCTTTGGTGCTAATGCCGCCATTGGTCTGCTTTTCGTGTTCCTAGGCTTAGGGCTTAGGGGCTTGCTGCCGGAATGGTCGAAGAAGAAAGACTGGATAGCTGTCACCGCCGTGTCGGCAGGATTGGCGCTGCTGGCGTGGAAGCTCATGCCCGCAGGAACCTCCGGCATTGTGATGGGTTCAGCAGTCACCGTAGGTGTGCTCACCCACCTGTTGGGCGATTTCGTCACCAAGCAGGGCATTCCTGCACTAGCCCCCATCATTCCGGTAGGTAATCGACGCTGGTGGGATTTCGGTCTTCCTGGCCCGCTGCGCATTTCCGCCTCCGGCCTGGCCGACCAGGCTTTGCTCGGTGTGTTCTCGCTTCTCACGGTGGCCCAAGCGTTTGTCATCGCCACCTCGGGTGACCTTTCAGCGGCACTGTAGAAAACACCCCGCCCCATGATGGGGCGGGGTTCTTTCATCGGAATGTCTCATCGAAACCCCGCCCGTGAGGGCGGGGAGGAAGTCAAGCCTAAATCAAGGCGCAGGGCTAGTAAAGAAAGTCCATTTCCTCCAAAAAGCCCTCCAGGTTTTCTACCGCCGCGTCCGCTTCTTTTGTCGCTTCCGCTGCTTTATCCAGGTTGTCGGGGGCTTCGGGGATTCCCTCAAAGCCGGACAGTAGACCACCGGCTGCCTCAATGAGCGCTCGGGAGGCCACAGCGGTTTGCACATCCTCGCGCAGCTTATCCAGCTCCTTGTCGTCGAGCGCATCGAAAAGGCCCTCCGCGTCGGAGATTTTGGCTGTGCTTTTCACCGAGTGGCAGACCTCCACGACCCCGTTGACGGTTTCTGTCACGGCGGCACACAGTTGGGTAACTTTCTCTGCCATATCCCCAAACACCTGCGGGAATGTGGCCATTGTCTGCACGTTGGTGGTGACAGCCTCCGTGGAGCGCACCGCTTCTAGGGCATCCTCCCACGTCACACGCTGCTGGGGGGCTTGCGATCCTGCCGCAAATTCGGCATCAAACGCATCAGTCGCGGAAGTAAACTCCTGCCCCTCACCAGGCTTGTCCCCGGCATTGTCAGGAGTGGAATTGTCCTCCCCTGCGAGGGCGTTGTCCTCTCGGGTGGATTCCACCTGGTTTTGCCAGTCTTCGGCCTCGTCGGCCTCCCCGTAGCGGGCTTCCATGCCGTCTTTAGGTTCAGATGCGCTCGCGGCACTGTCGGAGGTTGGAGCATCCTTTTCTGGTCGGGAACCCTCCTCTGGTGTTAGGTCTGCTTCCGCCTCGTCTACCGCTGCGGTGACCTCCTCACCGTCTGGCTTGGTGACCTCGCGCTGTTGGCTGGAGGTGGTCAGGTGGGAGTCAATGACGGCGTTGATGCCCTCCACGCTGGTGATGCCGCGCTGCTCAATGTCGGCCATGATGTTGTCCACCAGCTTCTGGTGCTTGCGCCCATCACCGCCCGAGGGGATGCGGGCCAACACGCTGGTGACCACGTGCAGTTCGGATGGTGGAACGTCGCATAGTTCGGACAGTGACCACACCATCCAGGCACTATTGGACATGCGGCGCACATAGCCCCGGTCGTAGGGGTTTCCGGTGTGGGGGTTGATTAGTTTTCCGGTGAAGCGCTCGCGGATCATGTCGCGCGGGTTGCTATATCCCAGTGCTGTCCAGGCTTTACGATCCAGGATTTCCTGCATCACGTCGGCGAACGTGGTGGCTGCCTTAAACGCTTTTTGCAGCAGCTTTTCTGCTTGCTCTTCGCTTAGGGGGCCGTGTTCCCCGCCTACTGGCTCACCCCTGCGGGAGTCATCGACAGCAGGTGCCGTTGCGGATTGGGCGGTGTCGCTGGTGGCGGCCGCCATCGCTTCATCAACTGCGGTGGTCATGGGTGATTCCTCTCAAATAGGCGGGGCAGGGCGGGTTAAACGTTGGTGGCACCAGCGTAGGTTTCTCGCTCACGGCTCCAGTCGCGCGAGGTCTTAATCTGCGGGCCGGTAATCCGTCGGGTCTTCGGGTTTCCGGCCGAGCGGTCAAGAAATTCGGCGCGGGAGCCTGCGTTGTTGGGGACGAAAACACCGCCCTCGCGGTAGGACGTTTCGCTCACCCCAAGGTGGTTGCACAGTCCTCGAACGGCTGCTGCACGCTGGGAGGCGGATTTCTTGTCCCAGTTCTTCGGCAGGGCAATGGTGAGGCCTCCCTTGCGTCCACGGGTAGATACGCGGCAGTGCAGCTGGCCCTCCTGGCCGTCAGGGGTGGTGTAGCTGACGTGGCTTAGGTTGTCGCGCATAGCAGACGCGCAGGAGCTTACATCGTTTACGTCTACAACCTTGCCGGTTCGTCCGCGCTGGTTGCCGTTGTCCAGCGTGGGCATGGCCTGCCAGGTGGCGGGTGCTTCTGTTTCGCGGCCCTCCGCGTCGGTGGTGGGCACGGCCACTACGGGGGTTACCCCGGTGTCTGCGGCGCGCGAGCGGACGAACTGATCCATGTCACTGTTGATGCGCTCCTGGCGCAGCTGGCGTAGCTTGTCGTAGTCCGTGTGCGTTTCGTTGAGAATCAGCATGTCTGGTGCGGTACGCACGCCCTCCCCGCTGCCTTGTGGAGATGTCGGGTCGGGGCGGGAGGAGGTAAACGGGTTTTCTCCGGGGACAAAATTGTCTGGGGCCAGCTGGACTCGACGTTGGGTGTAGGTGGTTGCTTTTCTGCCCACGACGTTGAGGCTGTTGCGAATGTGCGAGCAGTTTCCGTTCTTCTTGTATTGGGCGCAGTTGCATTTCAGGCCGGTGCGCTCAACGCCAACGTTGTGGGGGGACATGAACGTTACCGTGCGGCTATTGCCGTCAGCGGTTTCTACCTCCTGCTGCCACATGGATACGTTGCCGGACACTTCAATTCCGTTGTCGTAGGTGTGGGTGATGCGTGGGGTGGCCAAGTCTCCCTCGGCGAGAACATCGTTGAACCCCTTGCTGCTCCAGTGCGGTTCTACGGCAGCGCGCAAACCTCCCATTTTTTGGGCGGCCTCTGGGGAGTAGCGGTGGTGCTTGCTGGGGTAGTTCAGGTTGTTGCGTGGGCGCAGCAACCCAACGCCTGGTTCCCCGCCCTCTTTGCGAGCTTCGCGCTCACGCTTGCGCTGATCCATGCGGGCGGCACGGTTTTCCATCTCCAGCTTTTCGGAGGGGCCACCAGATACAGGGCACTGGTGGGAGGTGTTCATAGATGCCCACTCGCCGCAGTTAGGGCAGCGTACCTCCTGGTAGGCCTGCTCCATGTCGGCTTGGTTGGCGAACTTGTTTCGGTCGCCACCGGCATGTTGGTCTAAAGCCTCGTTAAGACTCTTCTTCTCGCGGAGGGCTTGTACCACGTCGTCGGCCTGTTGTTGGCTGCATCGGCGTGCCAGGTGGTCATCCGCGTCAGGGTTGTCGGGGCTGCCACCGCGTTTGGTGATAACGAGGACACCGGATTCAGGGTTGTAGTGAATTGCGTCCACTTCATCGTGGTACAGCTCGGCGTTGCTGTCGATGTTTTTCCACTGGTCATCGCGGCGCTTTTCGTAGCGCGCCATGTTTTTGCGGGCTTTTTCCAACCCTCCGTTGTCTCGCGCAGTTTCATAGTCGGAAATCTGCTGCTTGCGCCACTGGTCTACGTCTGCATCTTCCGGCAGGCGGTAGGAGCCTCGGATGGCTTCATCGGTGGCGTTTTGAGCATAGGTGTGGCGGCGCTCCAGGCGGACGGCTACATCGCGGGCTGCTTCATACTGCTTGTTAGCGTCCTGGGCTTGCTGCACGGCAGCAGCGTTGGGGCAGTCGGGTTGTTCGTGTCCGAACTGGCCACAGCCCTTATTTGGCCCTCGGGTGAGACATTGCAGTTGTCCCTCTGCCGAGTCCTGGGAGTGCACGCCGCCGATTTTAGTGTCTGGGGACAGTACCGAGCGGCGGGGTTGGGTGGCCAAGTATTGCTGGCGTTCTGCTTCCATGACCTCGACGGCGTGAACGGCGCGGCCAGACGTGCTTAGGTTCATCTGGGTTTGGGCATCAATGCCTGCAACTTTCAGGTTTTCACGTACACCGTCGGAAACCTGGGTCTTTTCCGTCCACTCGCTGTGGTGACTGGGCTTGGCCTCGAAGATCTCTTTCCAACGCTCATTGGCGTCCTGGTAGGTGCGCCCAGTGTGGCGGGCGTAGTTTTCCAGGTACTTTTCTTTCGCTGGCTGCATGCGGCCAATTTCTTCCGACAGGCGCATGGAGGCATAGATCTGCGCCATGTTGTTTTTCTGCGCAGGGGTTAACTCCTGGCCGTTTTCGTGCTTGCCGGTTTGCAGTCGCTCGATTTCTTGGTCGATGCGGGTGACGACACCTGGCCTTTTGAACGATTTACGGTACTTCTGGGATTCGGATAGGGTGTCGTCTTTTTCGATGTGGGACTTGTACTCGCGCCACATTTGGATTTGGTCTTCGACGGTCATTGCATCGTAGTTAAGACCCTCCACCTCATGCTGGATCTTGTGCTGCAATCCCTGCATCTCGGCATCACTAAAAGCCTCGCCATGCTGGGACTGGACGTGCTTTTCGTACCCCATTGTTGCGGAGCGGCCCTTGTTTTCGCGGCATACCATTAGCTTGTCTCCCCTCGCTTATGCCTCTGGCTGGTTGGTGTCGTTGTCTTTGGTGGCTGCTTTTTGACGGTTGCGCTCAACGCGACGCTGCGTGAAGTCGGCGTACCAATCGCGGAATGGTTCACTAACCGCGTAGTCCGGCCGGATGGCCATGTTGATAACCCCCAGCTCGCGCAAGCGGAAAAGCAGGTCGTGGGAGTCGTCTACGGGGATGACCGCTAGGTTCAGCTCGGAGATGGTGTCCTGGAACGTTTGCTCCGTCTCGCCATCCTCGGCGGTTGTTGTCACCGTGGTCGAGGACAGGGGGCGGGGGATTTCCTGCCAGGGGAAGTAGTCAATTTCGTTAATGACCAGTGGAACATCGTTCGAGCGCCATACCCCTCGGGTGACAGTGAACGTGTCGGTAGTTCCGTCGGGGTTGGCTTCGGTGGCTTCTGCTTCCTCCAGCACGCCGACTGGGGCGGTGTCAGATTCTGTGTCTGCGGCGCGGGTGAGTACGTCTTTTTCCTCGTCGCTAAGGTTGTCCCACGCGCCGTCCTCGCGGGCTTTTTCGTTGATGATGCGTTGGGCTACTGCGCGGGCTTTGTGGGCGAAGCTGCCGCGAATGTAGGAAAGCAGCCCCACTTCGAGTGCGAACTGTCCGTCAGCTTCGAGTCGTTTGCTGCGGTCTGGGTCGTTGTCGTCGTTGAGAAGTTGGTAGTCGTCGGAAAGTTGGTGACAGCGGTTGAGCTGGTCACGGTAGGGCTTTCCGCAGATGACTGCCATGATTTCATCTGCATCATCTGCATAGATTCGGGTGTTTCCACCGTCGAACGGGTGGAGGGATACGTCGTAGACGGGTGGGCGGATGGTGCCAATCATGGGGATGGTGCGCCCGTGTGCGGTTCCTACTGCATCCACATCGCCGTCCTGTGTCACCAGCGGCGGGATGTGGTCGTAGTCCGGGTGCAGAACCCAGTAATCCTCCGGGTTGGCAAGTTGTTCTGCGCTCACAGTGTCCCCTTGTCGGTTGGTTAATGTGTTCTCACATCCACTGTAAAGGCCGGGTGTGCACACCAGCCCGACTCGGTTTTTCTGCTTACGCTGCCATGTAGGATTCGATGATTTCGCGTTCGAGTACCTGCGCCATTGTCTGCGAGTCCATACCACCGTTGATGATCTTGGCGGAGGTTATGGCAGATGCTCCCCCTGGCCCCACTTGGAGGAGGAGGGTTGTCACGCCTGCCTTTTTGAGGTCGGCAAAAACCGCGTCGAGGGCTTGGGACTCTTCACCGTTTCCCCTGCCCTGGTCAAGTGCGGAGTCGGTAACCACGACTGCTACTCGTGCTCCGGCGCATTCTTCCAGTTTCACAGCATCAGCCGCGCGGGCCAGTGCAAGCGCTGCACCCTCGGAAGTGGAGCCGGAGTCTACGGCTACTGGCACTTTCACTGGGCGGGTGTTGGCGCGGATTAGCTCGAAAGTGTCTCCACCAAAACCCCAGGTGGCGATGGTTCCGCCTACGGCCGTAACAGCCTGGGCAAACACCCAGTTAAGCGACAGTATTGCTTGGCGCACCATCCCCATCGAGGCGGAGGTGTCAAGCACGATAGCGCCGGTCAGGCCAGGCTGTTCACTGGGGGCAGCGTAGCGGCGCTGCCACGGGGTTGCGGTGATGGTGGTGCCGCGAGCACGCTGTGCAGTCATCTGCACCAGCTGACGCGTATCGAGGCGACCTCCTGGGGTTTGCACGCCTTTCAGCGCACCGTTGGGGCGACGGTAGCGCAGGCGTTTGAGGGTGTGTGCCAGGTCAATGGCTTGCCGCTGTTCCCGTTCGGTGGGGTTTCGGTATTCCACGTGTCGGGAGGCAGGGATGCCCAGTCCTGCCAGTCGTGAATCATCTTCGGGGTCGTCCCCGCCGTCTCCCTCGGAGTTCGGGAAGTCGGGGGAATCTTCCTGTTCGTCGTCCTGCTCGTCGGAAAGCTGGTTGGCCCACTCGCGCATGTTCAGCGGGGTGTGCTTTTTGTGGATGGGGGCCACGGTTGGAGGGTAGGCCAGCTGGAGGGTGTGCACCTCCTCCGCATTTTCATGCTCCAGGCTGTTGATTAGGGCGTGCAGCCGGTCGTACAGCTCCTCTACGTCCAGTCCGGTGAGGTCAATGTCTTTTCTTGCGTCGTGCCAGCGTTGTCCGTAGTGCAGCATTTCGGCTGGATTGTTGCCGGTTGCTTTTCCCACCCCGTCCACGATGGCGTTGAGTTTGGCCAATGCGGACTCCCCTACGGTGTCGGCGAGGTATCGCTGTGCGTCCCGCAGGCTTCGGCGTGTGTCGTGTACGCGGATGGTTCCTAGGCGCAGGCGGGCGTACAGGTCGAGAAAATACAGGTCGAAAAGGTAGGCGGCGACTTCATCGTCGTGAAGTTTGCGTTGCGGCTTTTGCTTGTCGCGGAGATAAACCGCGAGGAAAGCCCCAAGCGGAATACGGGCAAAAGGCCGCTTGCGGATTTCTGCCGCCTCCACGCGTAGCTGATCAAGTTTCTGCGCAGCAGTCAGGTGGTCTTCCTCCGGTGTGGGGCCTGCCTCAACTGTGTCACGCCAGGGGGAATGAGCACTGCGGCCAAAAAGGTAAATGAGGGTTCCCACCAGTTCTGGCTGCTGGAGTTGGTACTGCGGCTCCCCTATCGGGCCAAGTGGTGGCGGGTAGTCAGCGTCGCGTACGTAGGGCGGGTTGATAAAAAGCTCCTGCCCGTCGAGGTGGAATCCAGGATGGGTGGAGTCTTCTTGTGCAATGTGCACAGCTTCCACGTGTGCGCCGAATCGGGAGTTGATTACGCGACGGGCCTGCCGTCCCGCCAGTGTCCAGGCTTTATGTGGTGTCATGGTGGTGTCCTTGTGGTCGGTTTTATCACTTTAGGCATTGATAACACAGCATCTGGTTACATTGCCTTAAACCAACATCCACACGACATGACGAAAGGAACTCTCCCCCGTGCTCACCTATGGCTTCATCTACAACGACAACCCTGACCCGTATGCCGCCGACGGCAGTTTCGCCAACAGTATGCAAGCTGTGCTTGTCACCGAGGAGGGGCGCATCCTCTCCGGCAATGACACGAGCGTTTCTGTAGAAGAATCCACCCTCCCCCTTGGGCCTATCATGCTGCGGCAGCAAACCGACACGGTAGAAGACAAGCACCGTGAACTTACCCGCCGTTACAACGAGGCCGTCCGCCGCCCGGTGGCTCTTACCGTTTCCGATGGACTTAGCGACCAGGCGGTGGTCACCGAGTTTGTCAACGGGGTTAGCTTAGGCGAGGGACGCGACATGACGGCTCGACGATTCGCACAGTTGTTGGGTTTGGATAAGGAAACTGATGCCCGCCACGAGGGGGAAAGTGACAATAGCGCGCAATACGCTCCGCAGCAGGAGGAGGATGCAGCCCCTCTCAACAAGGAGTACGTTCCCCGTCGCATCGGCGGGGTTGTGGATGTAAATGTGCTGCGCCGCGCGCGAAAAGCGCACATGCCGCTGCTTTTGTCAGGTGAGCCTGGTACAGGCAAGACGACTCTCGCGGTCGCGGCATTTGGCGAGGAGCTAATTACCATCTCCTGCCATGAGGGAATGCGCCGCGAGGATTTGGTGGGCCAATGGATGCCGATTCAAGACAAGCCAGGTGAGTTCGAGTGGAAAGATGGCCCCCTGGTGGAAGCAATGCTTACCGGCAAGCCGGTGCTGGTTGACGATTTTGGTTGGGCTTCCCCCGAGGTGCAGGCAGCGTTGCTTCCCGTTGCGGATCACCGGCGCACCATTTCAGTCATTGACCGGCCAGAACAGTCAGATATTGATGCTGTAGATGGGTTTAGCCTGGTGCTTACCCACAACCCCAATATGGGCGTGGGCATCATTGATCCGATTATGGATCGTATGGCTTTTGAGGTGGAGGTTCCCACTGATTTGGAAACGGCCGACAAGTTGGGGGTTGATCCCACCTTGCTCCAGATTGCCTATCAGCTGGAGGACGAGGCTAAGCACGCCGAGTCGGAGGGTTCATCTGGTTGGGTGCCCTCGATTCGTACCCTGTTGGAAACCACCCGCATTCAGCAGGTGTTTGGCACCGAGTTTGCAGCTTCTGCATTCCTGGCAGCCTGCCCCATTGATCAGCTGGAGTACCGCCAGCGTTTGCACCGGATGATTCAGGCACAGATGGGCAAGGATGCTCGCGTTAGCGATGGTCTCCGTTCCGTAGCTTCCGACTAGAAACTAACCAGGAAAAATCCCCCGGCACACGGCGTGCTGGGGGATTTTGCGCAGGTTAGGGGTCTAGCGGGCTACATCGCCGAGCACTTTAAGAACGGCGTAGACAGCAATGGTTCCACCGCCCAAAAGGGCAATCAGGCCGAATGGGCCTGCGTTGGAGATTAGCTGTGGGGCCTTGGAGGACAGTTCAGTCAGGTTTGCAGGGGCTGGTTCGGCAGCGGTGGCGGCAGGGGCACCAGCAACGGTGCCAAGGGTGAGGGCGGTGGCTGTGGCAATGGAAAGCAGGGTCTTGCGCATGGTTGCTCCTTTGAGGGGATCGAGATAACGACGCTTTCCCACCCCATCGTATAGGCAGGGTGTGCACTGCCCAAGGGTGTGCGCTGCACTAACTGGGAAGACATGCGAGAACCCCCGGAGGATTCTCCGGGGGTTGTCTTCTTTTCCTAGGCTGCTTCCTGCTCCTCCTGGGGGCTGTCAGGGTGTGGGGTGTCCGCCCAGCGGGTTGCCCCCAGCTCGGGGCGCACCACGCCGTGTACCTCCGTGGCGTAGTCCTGGGACTCGTCTGTGTGGCTTACCAGGATAACGCTCGGGAAAATCTTGTTCAGCAGGGACAACACGCTGCGCCTGCCTGCTTCATCCAGGTAGTTGGTCACCTCGTCGCCGATGATTTGCTCCGGTAGTCCACCGCCCGTGATGTGCAGGGTTACGCCGATGCGGAAGCTAAGGCCCACCAAGGCTGCTTCGCCACCGGAGAGGATGGAGGTTCGCACCAGGGTGCCGTCGGCGAGTTCGGCGCGCGGAATAAAGTCATCATCCAGGTGGAATGCGACGTATTCCCCGCCGAAACCGGCCAGCATGTCAGAGGCGCTGCGGCAGATGGAGGCGGTGTATTCGGCTAGGAGGTCAGAGCGCAGTGCGGCCAGTACGTCCGCTTCGCCGCGTGCGGTGGTGGCTTCGGCTACGGCGGCCGTCTTTCGGTTCCACTCGGCGGTTGCTTCATCGAGCTGGTGTTGGAGCATGGCTTCACCAGTCTTGGTGGAGGCCAACTCCTGGGAGGCCTGCCGGTAGGCAGTGTTGGCCTGCCTTGCTTCCTCCCGCAGGGTTGTGGCCTTTGTGGAGGCTGCGTCGATTTCCTCCTGCTGTGGGGCGTGCAGGTTTTGGGCTTCCAGCTCGGATAGTTCAGTAGTGGCGCGGTCTGCTTCCGCGATTGCCTTAGTGTGGCGACGGCGGATTTGTGCTGCTGATACTAGGCGGTCACGTTCTGTTTTTAGGCGCTTATACAGGTCGCGTCCGCTTTGGAGCAGGTCATTTCCTGGGGTCGCGTCGTTGTCGTGGAGGAGGTTGCGCAGTGCTTCTTCTGCTGTGGCGACCTGTTGGCGTTGTGCTGTTTCTGCCTCGCGTACGCGGTCGAGGTCGCGCTGTGCGGCATCAACAGCGTTGCGCGTTTTCTCCAGGTTGGAGCGCTTGGTGGCCAGGGTGTCTTTTTCTCCCTTGATTTTTTCCAGCTCGTTGCGGCACTCCACCCCGGTTTTGCGGGCTTTGTCCATGCTGTCGCTGTCGCGTTGCTGTGCGGTGCGTAGCTCGTTGACCAGCTGCTCAAAGTTTTCTACCTCCTGCTGGCAGGTTGGGCAGTGGTGCTTATCCTTGCCGTTTCCAGACAGGGTGGTGATGGCTTTTTCCAGGCGGTTGTAGTTGGCCTCGGACTGGCTGTAGACCTCGCGGGATTCCTGCCACTGGTTGGTGATTCGGGTTTCTTCCTCACCCAGTCGCTTTTCCGTCTCGTCTAGGCTGCGCGCTTGAATAGCTGCACTTGCTGCGGCCTCCTGGGCTGCTACAAGTTCACTATCTGCACGGCGGGTGGCTTCCTCGGCCTCGCCTACCGCGCGGGTTCGATTAGATAGGTCTCCCCCGGCTTGGGAGATGGCCTCCATCTTGGAGTCCACTCGCTGCAAAGCGTTGCGGTCTGCATCTTCTGACTCGTCGAGGTTGATTCCGGCAGCGCGGGCTTCCTCGGCCACATCGTGGACGTGCTGGGTGCTGCTGCTGTTGCGCTGGCGGGCGGCGGCAACCTGTTGCTTCCATTGCTGTGCTGCTGTTTCCGCGTTTCGCAGAGTCGTTAGTGCTGCATCTGCTTTGTCGGAAAGATCGTTGGCTGCATCAGCGCGGTCTGCGGCGGCTTTTTCTGCCGTCTGCTTTTCCTGCACGTCTCGGTGCGCATCGTTTAGCTGCTCCTCCAGGTCGGCGATGCGCTCCGGATCGCCCGGCAGGGCTTCGGCCTTGGTGGCAGCTTCGCGGGCGGTCTTGCGGGCTTCGTCGCGGGCTTTAGTCAGCCCGTCCAGGCCGGTGTGCTGTTCGATTAGTGCCTGTACTTCGGCGGGGGCAGCTTTCATCAGGGTTGCTACCTCACCTTGCGGGATCATGGCAGCGGAGGTGAACGCCTTAGCGCTCATGCCCAGCACTTCCTCCATTTGGCCGGTCAGCTTGGAGGGGGTGATTCCGTCCATCTTTTTGCCGTTGACGGTAAGGGAGGCTTGCGCCTTTTCCACGGGGCCGTTTTTGCGTTCAGATCGGCGCAGCCAGCGGCGTGCTACGTAGGTGTCTTGGCCGTGGGTGAATGTGACCTCGCAGCCTGCATCGTCTTTGTTGCTTGCTCCTCGGCGGCGCAAGTCGAGGTTGGTTCCTGCTTCGCCGTTGTCTCCGAATAGGGCAAAGCGCATGCCGGTAAGGAACGAGGATTTTCCTGCTCCGAAAGAGCCGTAGACCAGGTGCATGCCGTCGGCGGTGGTATCTAGCGTGAGGTCTTCGACGCTACGGAAGTTGAACAGGTGGATTTTGGTTACACGCATTGTCTTCTCCAAAAAAGGGGGGTCTGTGGTTGGTGTGTGTCCACATGGTGCCAGCGGTGGGGATTGTGCGGCCCGAATTGGCTAGGTGGTGCTGTTGATGCCGGTTAGCGTTTCGGCAACGCGGGAGACCACTTCATCGTGGATTTTTTGATCGTTCATGGCGAGGGTGCGCAGTGTGGCACCCACTTGGCCGGTTTCCCGTCGTTTCTGAAAGGCTTTTTCCAGGTTGCGGGACTGGGGAGCTTTAGCAATGTGGGCGGCAAACCCACCCTCGTCGGTGTTGTCTTCCTCGTCGTTGTCTGCGTTTCGTTCGTCCACAGTCACAGACAGCGGCTTGGTGTAGTCCGCCGACCAGTAGGCCGCATCGCGGGCTGCTGCGGCCCACTCGCGGCGAGAGGAGGCCAGGATGCGGCGTTGGTGCGGGGTGGTGTGGGTGATGCGCTGGCGCAGAATGTAGCCACCGTCGCCGGTAAGTTGGGCGGATTCTTCATCCCACATGTCTTTCTTTGCCAGGCGGTCGCGCACTAGCTCGTCAATGTTTTCTGCCGACATGGTGCGGGCATCAATGGGTGGGAACTCTACTTGTGGGCGCTGCCAGATGGTGCGCAGTTCCACGGTGATGCGGCCATCGTCGTGGAGGGTGACAAGTAGCCATCCGCGTGGGCTTTCCTCGTCGGAAAAGCCTCGGCGTACCGCAGAACCAGTCATCCATACTTGGCCGCGCTGGCGGCCTCCATCTTCCCCGAAACCAGGAATGGGGCCAGGGGTGTGGTAGTCGGAAAGGAGGAGCTGATCAAAGCCCCTGTTGGCCCATTCTTCGGGAATGACGCGCAAAGCTCCGTGGCGGTCTTCTGCTCCGAATAGGCGGCCGTCAGCGGAGAAGATGCCGTGGGAGAAGAGGAGGTTTACTGCCCCATCAATGGGCTGTGGGTCGATGATGATTCCGCGTTCAGCCAGCTTGGGGTCAAGTCCGTTGTGGCTTACCACGTGCAGGTAGAGATCCAGGTTGGGGTCAGGCTGGTGCACTTCATAAAAGCCTGGGTAGGGGCCGATTTGTTCAGCGGTAGGCTTATCGTCTTCGGGGAATACCGCTCGGGAGCCGAGGTGGGAGCGGTGGATGTGGGAGACGGCGGAAAGGTGCGCGGAGGCTCCGTTGTCGTGGTTGCCGCCGTTGGTGATGCGCCAGACTGGTTCGCCGGTAGAGCCGAGGGCTTCGACTCGCTTGTTGTCGGCTTTGATGGCCTCGTTGATGGTGCGGTTGGAGGGGTGTTCCACGTGGGAGAGGTCTCCGCCGTCGAAGATGCCGTCTACGCCCTCGGCGAGTGCCGCGTCGATGATTTGGTTGTGCGCGATGTAGCCATCCACCTCGCGCATGTTTACCCCGTCGATGGTGCGGTTCATTCCTTTTTGGGCGTAGCCGAGGTGCTGGCATCCCATTACTGCGAGCTTGTACATGGTGCGTTGTCCTTTGTTGTTGACGGTGGCCCTGTGTGGGCTGGGTACGTCAACGATGAAACCATGCTGGCCATGCTGGTGCCCGAAGTTGTTTTATCCCTGTTTAGTGAATTTTTCTCCTGCGCCGCTGGCGATTTGTGCGTGCAGGATTTGGGAGCGCCTGCGCCGCCAGCCTGCTTTCCATACACCGGCTAGAAATAGGGTGCGTTCGTTGGGTTTTTGCCGGTTGTCTTGGAGGCAGGTGCTAATTGGGAGGTTGCTGTCGCAGGCTTCGGCCCCAGTGGCGTATTCGGTAAGGATTTCCCGGTATGTCGCGGGGTATCCGTTGGCTCCTGCCGAGGGGTAGCTTTTCTTTCCCCTCCACGGGGTTTCTTTCGGTGTGGTTGGGGTGGGGGTCTGTTCGGTGTCTGCCCCGGTGAGGGGGAGGTATTTGTGGTGGGTTTCCTGGGCTGCTGTTTCGGACAGTTCCCCACGGCGGATTAGTTCGCGGGTGATGACAATATCGGCCAGTGGGTCGTTGAATAGTCCTTTTCCGACTAGGGCTAGTAGTTCTTGCAGCGGGAGGTTTTGCAGGGTGGTGCGGTCGTAGTCCTCGATAACGCTGTGGGAGGAGGGGTCGGCTCCGAAGCTGGCGTGCACTCCCATGCGCCGGTAGGCGGTGGTTAGTGCCTCTTCCAGTTTCTCCCTGGCGTGGGTTTCTTCCTCTTTGTTTTCGGTGAGGATGGCGTGTGCCGCGCGGTCTGTCCAGTACCCCACGCGTCGGTAGGCAGCATCGAGTGGCCGGTGGGAGGTGAGGGGGGATTTGCGCCAGGGGTGCCCGTTGCTTTGCATGTTGAGACCGTCTTTAGTCTGTGGGCTGGCTGTTTTCTACCTGGTGGGTGTGGCGCGGCGGTAGGATTTTTATCCCCTTTCTTTGGGTTGTTTGTGCTGGCTGGAGAGGTGTTGTGTGGTGCGTTTATGCTACGCCATTCTTTTCCTACGGTGGCGGAAGTACACACACCGCCTTATTGATAGTCATTACCAGTGCATTATTCAGATCGTCCACCACCGCTTTGTGCGGCAGTCGCAACTGCGCTTCGCGCCGTTACCCATTAACCCCATCTGGGGGGCCTTTTGCTTTATTAGGTGTGTACATATCTAGGTTTTTCTGAATTAAACCGTATTGCAGTGCAATTATGGACAAATTGCCCAAACTGTGTGACAAGTCATCATCTCAGTCAACATTAAGGTTGGAATAATTTTTAGTACATTCACCCCAAACTAATGTAAACTCCCGGCAACCAGCAGGTTAACAAACGGTTAACGAGTCGAATTTTGCAGCTCACAGCACGTGATAGGCGCGATACGCTGCTACAATCGCCCACAGACAAACGCGGGACATTTCGCAGAAGTCAACCAAAACCCTCCCCACAGGGTCCAGCGCACAACAAGCCACATGCAACCAACACCGAGATCTTGCCCATGAAGACACCATGCAGCACAGACCAGGCGGCTTTCGACGCCGCCGACCTCACCCCCGATCTATACAACGATGCCAAAGGCAAAGCGGACAAAAACTTTGAGCTAGGGATTCTCAACGAGGCGGTAGACAACACCAATGAAGCCATCGTTGCCTGCTCCCACTGCCCGCTTCTAGAAAAATGCCGCAAGGCAACCCTTGCAGCGATTGACGACTCAACGCCACCATGCGGAGTGGTTCAAGCCGGTATCTACTGGGGAGCAGACGCGCGCCCCGACTTCACCCTCAACGGGTGCCTTACCGAAGATGCCGCAGCAGATTTGGAGGAGCGCTCCAACCACTCGGAAGCCATCGCCACCCGAACGGACGACGATGGGCGCGAATGGCCGCTGACCGTTCCGGTCTACAGTGACCTCCCCAACGAACAGTCCGCAGAAAAGCATGGCCCAGTTGAACACCAACTTGAGCCTTGGGACACGTCGTGGATTCCCGCCATCCCCGAGCCAATCAACACCCACACGGTGGAGCTTGTGTGCAAGAAAAACGACCCGCACGATGCCATCCCAATGGCTCGCCTGTACCGCGAGCATGATTTCCGCACCGACGGCTGCGAGGTACTAACGGACAGTGACACCTGCGAAGTACTGCGCCAGCTGCACGCCCAGGGCGTGACCATCCGAAAAATCAGCCAGCGACTCCACCTGCACGCCCGCACCATCAAAAACCTGTTTTCCGCACTGGGTCTTCACTACGAAAACTCGGAAGCGCACCGCAGGAAAGCCGTGCTGCGCGAGCGCCGGAAAGCCGCTTTGCGGAAACAGCGCGAGGTTGTGGGGCATTCACAAAAAGCCTGGGATAGCACCAACGATGGAGACCAGCTGGACTTGTGCGCGGCTGTCTTTGACCAGGAACTCCTGAAAACCGCTTAGACGTTCTTTTTGTTCCGCTAAAAAAGGGGGCCACACTACGTGGCCCCTTTCCTTTTGCCGTTTTTACTGCGCCATATCAATCGTCTGGTGCATAAGTTCTAGCGCTTCGTTCATCTTATCCAAAAGCTCGTCCCGAGCCTCGGATTCCGGCAGCTGTTCCAGGGTGCTTTTCAGCTTCTCCAGATCCTCTCGTGCCTCCTCCAGGGTCTCCTTATCAGTCTCGCCGGAGGTGGCAATCTTTCGGGTCTTTTCCGCCATTGCTTTCAGGTGGTTTACAAAGGGCTTTGCTGCATCCCCAATAGCCTTGCCACTGGAGGCGTTTTTGAGCGTGTTGGACTCAACTTCATCGAACGCTAACAGCGTCTTAAACCGTGCCACTGTCTAATCCTTTCAGCAGGGTTGCTCGTGCTTCCCCAACCACTTTAAGGCCCGGGTGTGCACACCCCCGCGCGTCGCATCAGAACGCAGGGGGAGCATCAAACCTACTTGGGGTCTGCACCGGCACCGGAGTGGTGTTGGAACGCTGCCAACGGCGGGAGGGTGAGGTCGGTTCCTCGGCTGGTTTTCGTGACGGTTTGCGGCGCGCAACAGACTGCACCGCAGCCGCATTAGCCTTACCGTGCGCCAGCCGCTGGCGAGCCTCGTGGATGGCTTCTCCACCATCGAGTGCGGGGCGTGCAGGCATCGTTTCCAACGGGCCGCCCGTGTCCCCTGGGGGCAGGTGTTTGACGTAGGTGCGGCGACGGTCATTGACCCATTCTCGGTTGGCGTGCAGCCATTGATCTCCTGTGTTGAACATGGATAAAAACACTGGGTTTGAGCCAAAGGAAAAGCCGGTGATGTTTCCTCCCACCAGCATGAATGAGAACTCTCCTGTGGCATCTGGTGGTGGGGTGGCTTGGTAGAGCTTTAGGTGGTTGTCGCGCACGCGGCCGGAAAGTCTTTTTAGCTCCGCAGGTTCGTACAATCCGTGGCCGACATAGAGGGCGGAAAGCTGCTTGAAAATATCATCACGCAGTCCGGTAGAGGCCTGGAGGATGAATTGGAAACCAATACCCAGTTTTCGTGCGTCACGGGCTGCGCCCGCCAGCCGGTTGGATAGGGCGATTACTGCTGGGGAGTGAACTTTCGGATCGGGTTGTGCGGCATAGGCCCACGCCTCGTCCCAGACGGCTTGAATGTTGAGGGGAGTGCCTTTAGAAAACTCGCGCTGGCCCGCCAGCAAAAGGGTGGTTAAAAGCTGGTTGATCACGCGAGCTTTAACGTCAGTGTTGTCGAGAATGCGGGCTGCTTCCGCAGCGTCCGCATTGTCCTCACCGGAGCTGTCCAAATCGAGGTTCATACCCGACAGATCTGCCGATAGGTCAAGGATAAGAAGCGGTGCTGGCTGGCCTGGCTGTGGCGACATAACTTCGCGCATCATTCCCCACGCGTCACGGCGACGATCCGCATCGTCTAGTTCATCGTCTTCTGCCCCGTTGAGTATTTTTCGCATGCCGGTGGGAGACCACGGTGACCACAGCGAGGCGAGGGGGCCAAAGATGGATAGAAGCTCACCAAACCTGTAGTCACCGTCGCTGTCTAGAGCGCCTGGCATCATGCGTGAGACCACGGCATCATCCAAGGCGTTTCCCTCGGCATCCTCGGTGGGTCGGTGAATAGTGGCAGCCACACGACGTTGTGGGTCTTTGGAGGCGTAAATCATCCCGGCTGGAAGCTGCTGGTATAGCTCTTCGAGCAAGAATCGCAGCAACTCGTCAGGGCGGGAGCGCGCCCAGTCATCAATTCCTGCTTGGGCAAGTATGCGACGGTTGTTGAGGGTTGCGGCTAGGGTTTCTTTCGCTTGGGCGACGTTATCGTCTGCGCCCGCGCCAAAGGCGAGCTTGCGGAAAAATCCTGCCTCCTCCAAAAGATCCATCAACAGTGGAGCGTCTTTACGCAAACGCAAAGAATGGGAAAGACGCGCAACAGTAACCTTTCGCCCCAAAGCGCGAGCCAGCCCTTGCAGCGACCATAGGCTTCCGTGTTCGGTGGCCCACTGCCCCTGCGGGTCAAAAATGATGTGCCCCTGTCCGTCATGTCGTAGTTGGGAGCACAGGAGGGATGTGGCAAAGGCAGACTTACCCGAACCGGACTGGCCGAGGCAGGCAGAGTGTCGTGCGCCGCGAGCGCTAGAGAAGTCGCCAAGCGTGATGGGGATAAGCACATCCGATCCTCGCAGGGTTCCGATGTAGGCATCATCGCGGTTGTGCCCCAAGACTTCATCCACGGTGTCTTGGTCAAGGATGGTTACTTCGGTTCCGGTTGCAGGCGAGTTGGAAAGTGTGGAGGAGTGCTTGCGCCACTCCCCCTCGACTTGTCGAAAGACTGCTTCGACCTTGACGCTGACTGCTCGGGTGTCGGCGGCATCTCCGGATCGGTTTCCTGCGGTTCCGGTGTCGGCGACGTGTCGTGCGGTTTGGGAGGTCGCGGAGTGCATCGCGTTGATGGTCTCCACCCCGGTAACCGTTGCTAGGGCCAGTTCTGTTTCCCCATCTTCAAAGGGAGCGCGGAAAGCCAGCATGCGGCCGAGCAAGGGCAAGCGGTAGGCGCGGGTGCGCAGGTTGAGGACGGCGTTTTCACAGGAGGAGGGAGCGCCGATGACGGCTATTCCCTGTTTGTCGGTTGCGGTGTTGTTCATGCCCACAGAGTAAAAAGTGGGGTCTGGAGCAGGCCCGAATAGAATATCTGCTGGTCACGGCTTGTCGCGGAGGGGTGTGCACACCCTGCCTTTATGCTGTTTTATGACCGTCGGGGAAGTTTACGCACCAAGATTTAGAAGAAAGGAACAGGGCCGCACCCGCAGCCTACCGACGGACAGTTGCTGGGTAAGCCCCTATGTGACGTATGAGCAATTCCGTACGTAGCAACCGTTTCCGCACTCGTGTTATGGCCGCCGCCGCTGGTGGTGCTTTGCTTATGGCAACTGGCTCCACAGCCGTTGCGTCTGCGCAGCCCGGTTTGAACACCACTGAATCCAACAACGCAGATTCCAAGCCTGACTCCAAGCCTGATTCCGGCAATCAGACCTCCCAGCCGGGTCTGAACACCACCCCGGCCGAGGAGTCCCCGGCACCGCAGGGCAACCAGGGCCAGGGCGAGGGCCAGGGCCAGGGTAACCAGACCCCCCAGCCGGGTCTGAACACCACCCCGGCCGAGGAATCTCCGGCACCGCAGGGCAACCAGGGCCAGGGCCAGGGCAATCAGACCCAGCCAGTAGAGCCGCAGCCAACCACCCCGGCACCGTCCTACGAGGAGCCGACCACCCCAGCGCCGTCTTACGAGCAGCCAACCACCCCAGTTGAGGAGTCCCCAGCACCGCAGGGCAACCAGGGCGACAACCAGGGTGGCAACAGCTTTGAGGGAGTCTCCGACTCGAACACTGACTACATCGAGGAAGCCCCCCAGGCAGACCCTGCACCGCAGGAAGCTCCGGTCGAAAACCAGACTCCGCAGGCTCCAGAGCAGCAGGCCGCACCGCAGCCAGAGCAGCAACCTGCGCCGCAGTACCAGGATCAGGCTCCAGCCGTCCCTGCCCAGCCACAGCCAGAGCAGCAGCCAGTCGAGCAGAAGCCGGTAGAGCCGCAGCTTAGCGAGTATGAGCAGGCCGTTCACGACCTGACCTCTAATTATGAGCAGGTTTCCCTCGCGGCCACCGCGCCACCACAGTGCGGTGAGGGCGCTACCCCAGCATGCGACGCTGCAAACGGTGCAGCCCAGGCAGCAGAGAAGTTCACCCAGGTAATCAACGCAGATGGCATGATTGCCAACGCCGCAGCGGCACTGGAGACCAACTCCACCACCAACCAGGCGGTCATCGACGCGTCCCACACGGCAAACGCTAATGCTGACCAGAGGGTTGCACAGGCACAGCAGTACGGCGACACCACCAACGCTGCTATTGCTGGCTTCGACCAGAACGTCATGGGTGGTCAGGGAGACATGGAAAGCTACGGCCTGTAGTTCCATAAACTAACTTTCCCCAGTTCAGAGAGGGTGTGCACACCCAGCCGTTAAGGTTAAGACCGATTGGATGTGCAACCCCGAAAAGGCGAGGTTATAGGCGCACACCAGCGCATTAACCTCGCCTTTTGTTGCACTTCGGGACAACCAGCGCACAGAGGAGACACAATGGCACACGATCCGGACAGCTTCGACCCCTACGCAGGCCTTGATAGCGGTTCCAACGCCAAGGAGTCGCCACAGGACTCCGATCCATTTTTCGACCACGTAACAGCACCCAACCGTGACAAGAAGCAAAGCGCCTCCCCTGCCTCCAAGCAGGAACCGCCAGAGGTTATCAATGCCGACGATGACACAGCGGAGGAGGACGAATGGATTGACGAGGCGCTGGAAACCGAGTTCCACGACTACGCCCCCCGCGCGACTCGCTTTGCTGCACCCCGAGCCGAGGACGTAAGGGTCGATGATGGTGGAGCCTCCTCCAAGGCGGAAGCAAAGGCAGAAAAGCGCTCCTCTAAGGCCGACGACCGCCTAACCCGTCGCCAGCAGCGTGAGGAAGAAAAGCGGCAGCGAAAGGCAGAGCGAGACGCTGCCAAGGCCGAGGAGGCAGCCAAGCGCAAGGCCCGCAAGGCCGAAGAAGCTGAACGTCGCCGGGAGGAAAAGGAAGCAAAACGCGCAGCAAAGGCAGAAAAGCGCTCCCAACCCCCGGCACCGGAACCATCCGCCCCCTCCCCGGCAGAGGAAGACACCCGAACGCCATCTAACCGCAAGGCTAAGGGCGCGCTTGTAATCGCAGCAGCTGTGGTGGGTGTCGTTGCCGTTGGTGGCGGCTGGGCTGCCGTGAAAGCCGTAAGCGGCGGAGACGACGATAAGGAACAGGCGCAGGCGCAAAGTACGGCCCCTGAACCCCCAGATGAAAAGTCCCCGTCCGAGAACTCCCCCAGCGAAAAGACCGCCCAGCAGGAGCCAGATTTCCAGGCTGTAGCAGCCAAGCAGTGTAAATCCTCCGGCGGCACCGCAGAAGATGGCGATGGCTCCAGCCCAGAGGGTGCCATTAAGGCATTCAACCACGCTTACTACGTGGACAAGTCCGCTAAGGAAGCCGTGAAGTACTTGGACAGTGCCATGTACGACTCCGAAGATGCCTTGCAAAAAGGCATTGATGATGACGGCAACGGTGACGCGTATTGCCTCAAAATCGACAAGGGGCAGGAAGATAATCAGTTCAAGGTCACGCTGACCGAGTTTATGGAGCCTGCCAAAAAGGGTGACAAGCCAGAAACGCGCAAGACGGATCAGGTCATCACCCTTGCCAAGGACGGCAAGGACTGGAAAGTGAAGACCATTAGCGTCGGTTAACTGCGGTAAGCGTTTACCGCTTCTGGGTGGTGGCCGCCAAGGTGCTGTTCGGCGATAGTCATAAGGTTCAGCATCTCGGCGGTCACCTGTCGTTTTGCCGTCGCGTCCACCAAGAACTGTGGTAGCGGTTCCACGATTTGTGCGCCGGAAATGTGGCTTGCTGCTACCTCCACCGAGGATTGCGCGGCATCGTTAGCATTCTCGTCTTGGCGGATGGTGAACTCTACTTTGACGGGTCGGCCTGGGCCGCTTTCTGGCATGCCGTAGGTGACGTAGGCGTGTACGTGGTTGCGCCATTTTTCAAACTGGGGGTTGAGTTTTTCTACCCATTGGGTCACTGCATCACCTGCCTGGTCATTGGTGCGGATTTTCACTCTTTGTGCTTCTACTGCGCGGCGTGGGGCTAAAAATTGCCCGGGGGTTAGCACCGAGTAAGCCAGCGCTCGGTCGGCGCGGTCTCCGACCCACAGTTGGGTGCTGTCGTCGAGGCCGGGAAGCTGTTTCCATTTTTCGGCATATCCGGTCGCGGTGTCCTGCTTTGGTAGTGCTCGCAACCGGCCGCTTTGGGCTAGTTCTGTGTAGTGGTGGATGATTTTTGGGGCATTTGTGCGCTCCAGGAGGGCATCGAGTGCTGGAACCGCGCTCAAATCGGTGCCTGACAGCGCCGTGGAGACGGAAATAAGGGGCGTGCTAAGTCCACCATCCATCCAGACGGTTTCGGCGCTCTTAGAGGCGTATAGGGCCATATCCATTTCGCATAGGGCCATCATGGCCGACCGGAGACGGTCGGTGGAGGGGCCGATGGGTGCAACCCCTTGGTGGATGATGCTGTGGTCGTTGTCCGAGTTTGCGGCGGTGGCGGCAGTCCACAGCAGTACGTCTGTCTGCGTGCTTGCTACAGCCCCGTCAACACAGACGAGGGGTTGGGGAGATAGTGCGCGGTGGGTTTTTATTAAGTCTCGTGCAGTGAGTGCGGTGGTGAGGTTTTCTCGGGCGTTGGGGTCTGTGCGGCCAAGAAGTTTGAGTGCGTCGTCAATAACGGGGGTTGTGTCCACGGGTTCTCCTAAACGCGATGTGGTTGGTGTGGTTTCTTTTCATTTTTCAGCCAACCGAAGTTGCGGTGCCCGAAGTGGAGTCTGGTGGATTTTTGATAGCGGTGACCACATCAGTCTGGTGTGTTGCGGGAGGGGGTTTGGAGGCAAGGAAATCGCGTGAGCGATTTTCGCGGCAGCCCAAGCGAGCGCAGCGAGTGCGGGAGCCGATTGCTGGTGTGTCTGGTGTCACAGTGGCGGTTTTGGGGTGTTAGCCCTATAGGGATCTATATAGGGATCTATACAGGCGACTCCGGTTTTTACTGCCTGTACTGCCTTTTCTTGAATTGGATGTACCCAAATATGTTGTTTTGAGCCTCCGAAATGTACCCAAATATGTTGTTTTGAGCCTCCGAAATGTACCCAAATATGTTGTTGCTGCGAACAAAAAGCAGCAATGTACCCAAATATGTTGTGGATAACTTTATGACACGTCTACATTCTGTGGATAGGTCTAAATGTACCCAAATATGTTGTCCTTAAACTGCGAAAACGTAAAAACCGCCACTCCTGTGCAGGGTGGCGGTGACGCAGAAATAAGGGGCAGGAGGCGCTTTGGAGCACTTCGCCTTAACCGCGACGACGGGGTTTCTTAGTCCTGGAACTCTTTTTAGGGGGAACGCTGGGATTCATTGGGAAAACTCTTAACCCCTTTCCCCTCGGCAGTACTTCGAGTTTCTTCTCGCCGGTTTTCAGTTCTTCACTGGTCTCCGGCCAAACCTTGTGCATCTTTTTGACCGCCTTTCGCATGTTCTTCATAAAAATTCGACGGTCTCCCGAATCGTCGGGGTCAAGGCTGGTTCCAAACTGTTCCATCAGTGCAGGAACAGGAACGATAAAAGGACGGCGGGCGTAAAAGGCCCTGTGAGTGAGCCAGACGTACAAGTCGAGAGCCATAGCGCTGGATTTAAGTTTGCGCAGCACTCCTAAATCCACTGGAACTGGGCGGGATTTCAGGAAGTCGAAGAACTCCTCCGACAGTACGACGTAGCTATCTAGCAGGGAGTACTGGTCGGGGGAGCTGTGCTTGTCCCAGTACAGTTCCAGGTTCTGCGAGATAAGAGTGTTGGTGTAGGACTCGACCGCTTTATCTTCAAGCTCGTACAAGGATTCGATGTTGATGTTGAGGTTGAACACGCGCCGTATCTGCTCCGCTAAGCGCATGGAGTTGGACTCGACTACGTTGCCCTTAAAGTCCGTGTGTGAGCCGTAGCGCGCCTCAATGCCCAGCTCTTCCATGAAAGTGGATAGGTGGTTGCCGAAGAAGATTTTTCGCCGTGCCGGGTCTTCCGGATCGAAAGAGTGGGCGTTTTCCACCACTTTTCCGGTCAGCCAGATCATGAGCAGGCGCGGGTAGGTGCCGTATGGCAGGCCATGCTTTCTGGATAACGCGGTGATGGTTACTGACATGCCACCGTTCGTGCTTGTCCATTGACGTTCCCCGGTGTCCCTGTAGGGGAAAGTTGCTTGAATGAGTTTACTGTTTGCGAACCCCATGTCGTCGCGTTCGTAGACTGACAGTTCTTGCAGCCGTGCGACTTCGGCAGCGTCTTTCAGTTCGCGTAGTTCTCGTTTCTTGTCGGCCATTAATGAGTGTTCCTGTGTACGTGTCCCAGTGGTTGAATTGTTTGCCCTTGACGGTATCAGCGGGGTGAGCCACCCTGCCCGAAGTTAAACGGGTGAGAGCGAAAAATGGGCGGTGTGCAGCGGCGAAAACGGGGTGTTGTGGTTGGTGGCGGACAGTGAAAACTGCCGCGTTCCCCAGCAGGAACTTCTTGCACCATAGGGCGCAAAGACGATGGCGTGGTGGTGGCGAAATTATTTGGGTTTTGCGTAGAAAAACACCCCATCGTGGGGAGGTGCAGGGCAAAGCATTGGGCCGCAAGCGAAACGGGTGTGACAGGTGGGGTGTGTGAGGTTAGCTGGTTGGGGGATTTGGATCATGGTTGGGCGTGATCTGGGTGATTGTTGCTAACCTTATGGGCTATACCGCAACCCAATTTTTTGGAGGATTCTACGAAGCAGACAGATTGAACGGTTTAAAGTTAAACGTTCAACGTTCTGTGGATGGGTAGATAAAAAAGAAGCCCCCGGCGGCAACCAGGAGCTTCTTTTCTTCCCAATTCACTGACGTGAACATCAAAGGTTAGGGAATCATGCTTAACGTTAGTGATTCCCAGGTTAGTCCTACCCAGAATACTTGCGCAACCCCTGCGCAAAAAAGGGCTACAACCTGGGATTATTCATGTTCAAAAGGGGATAAAACCCCGCAAAGCACCACACGTTGCATTACACAGTGCATTACAGGCTGTACTTCACGGTGGGGTACACACTGCACCACACCCGCGAACCACGCTCATTGCTCACCGCAGCGTGACCGAGAATCGCGGGAGAGGGCCATGCTTCAAGTCTTGATCGGACTCAACATGGCCGATCGCATCTATCAGCGCGAGTACCGCATCACCAAGTCCGCCGAACTGGCCCACGATAGTGAGCTACGCTTCCAGCGCTCTTTCCACCACCTCCCTGCCTCCACCCCGCTACACAAGGTGGAGGAAAAGATCGCCGCCTCCCTGCGACTGCTAGACGGTCTTCCCGCCCTTGCCGAGGAGGCTGCTCGCCGGTGGAGTGCCGCAGGACTGGAGACGCGGTGCGTGCCCGAGCAAAAGGCACTTCTCCTCCCCTGCCCTGCTTCAAGGGAATCGACGCGGTGGCGCGGGAAGGTGGCCTGGCGAGTTAATGCTTTGGCCGATCCGAACTTTCGCTCCCATCCGCGCATGGCTCGTGTCTCCCGGCGACATACTGCGATAATCCTGGCGACCATTGCGGCTGCCTCCGAGCGTAGTTCTGGGCGGTGGGTGGCTGTCTCTGCGCGCACGGTGGCCTACCGTGTGGCGCGGCGGCTTGCCAAAGCTGGGGGTCGTATCCCCTCGGAGTCAACGTTGGTTTCGAGCGTGCGTGCCTGCTGGGCGGCGTTGCGGGCTACGGGGTGGGCCGTGGAGCGCGCGCGGGGTCGGCATCTGCGACGGGATGAAAGGCTGGTGGCCTATCACCGGCATGGAGTCGTGCAGGATAGGGCGGCATCTGTTCACGACTTGTCGATGCCGCAGGCTGTGCATGATGCCATTGTGGATTCACTGCGCCGTCAGCAGAAGCGCGCTCGACCCGCGTGGGCCAGGCAATATGAGCAGCATTTGTCTACATCGGGCGATTTACTGCATACCCATCAGCTTTGCTGCACGAGATCAAGATCCTTTAGTAGATCAGTTGGTAACTCACGCGCACGCGCACGCGTGCGGGGAAAGAAACCCCGGCCCTCCCTAGCGGCTCAAAAGCTGGTGGCCCAGGTTATTTACGCAATGCCCTGGATAACCAGGGGAGGAAGAATCCACCCGTGGAGTTTGGCGAGAGCCGTGGAGGGTAGTGGAATCCTCAATCGTGGGTGGTCTGCCCGGCAGGTGATGGACAGGTGGGATGCGCTTTTGTCTGCTCGTTGGTGGGAGATTGAAGCCTCTGCGATTCGTCATCCTGTCCCCTGGCTTCGAGCATGCTTGGAGACGCTTAAAGGCGACCACCCTAAACCAGGGGTAGTCCAATAAGCTGTAGGTTTTTCCAACCCGACGGGAGCGTGCACACCCCGCTGCTAGTGTGCGAACTTGGGTACACCTATCAAAAACCAGCATTACGCGCCTTTGACCAGTTCCCGCCGTCCTGCAAGCCAGTAGCAACTTCGCAGAAAGGAAAACAAGTTGTCGAAAATCAACCGGCCTGCCCGCGCGGTCAGTTCGACGCTTGCGGCCGCCACGCTCATAGCAAGCGCCGCATTACCCGTCGCTCCGAGCGCACAAGCGCAGGAAGAACAGGCGGTTCAAGCCGCCCTTGATGCAGCCAATATCCCCGGCTCCCCCCAGCTTCCAGACACTGGGGGAATCACGGATAAAGCCAAGGAAGCAGCAATGGGCCACCCGCTGGTCAAAAATGCCCTTGACCAGCAAACGGATACCCCAGAACCAGCCAATGAGGAGTCCACTAATCCGCAGTGTGCGCCTGTCGTTATGGTCGCAGTGCCTGGCACTTTCGAGACCAACCGTGACCGCGACCCCAATGAGCCGGTAGGTGCAATCGCTGACCTTACTTCGCCATTGCGCGACAAGCTCGGAGGCGACCTTTCTGAAACCTACGTCAACTATGCTGCCGACGCTGGCGTAAGCGGCACCGCCTACGCCACCTCGATTCAAAACGGTGCAACCAAGACCATTAAGACCATCGAGGATGTGCAGGATCGCTGCGACGGTTCCCGCGTCTTTTTGACCGGCTTTTCGCAAGGTGCGGACGTGGCAGGTGACGTAGCCACGATGATCGGTCAGAAGCAGACCGGCGTTAATCCCGACACGATGGCTGGCGTGGTGCTGTTTTCCGACCCGAGCCGAACGGAAAACACTAACTTCATCGCGGATAGCTCCGAGCCAATCCCAGGACTGCCAGGGGGAATGGGGGAAGCTGTTTCGGAGATGACCGACGAGAAATCCATTGCTCAAAAAATGGATGGCAGCAAAGCCAACGGTCTTGCCGAAGCTCTAATGGGCGGCGATATGGCCAAGGCCGGAGAAGAGAGCAAGGACAGTAAGGAAAGCACGTCCGCGACCTCTGAAAAGAGCGAATCAAAGCAGGCTGGAGAGGACTCCAAAAAGGACTCCACCAAGACCTCGGAACCCTCCTCGTCTAAGGAGTCGGGGTCGAAAAAGTCCGAAGAATCCGACTCCGAACCAAGCGAAAAGCCCAAGCAAGCTGGTGAGGAATCCAAGGACGAGGGGGACGTAGAAAACCACGCCCTTGACGGAAACCAGGTGAAGTCCACGGGCGGAATCACCCTGTCCACTGATGCCGACACTCATGTTCTGGCAGCCGGAGCAGACTCGTTTGTCGTGGCAGACGGCGAGGATGAGCCAGAAAAGACCGAGGGCAGCGAAAACGGCGCTACCGAAGTCCAAATGCAGGAAGAGGTAAGCGACGCTTACCGCAATGGCCGCTGCGGGGACATGACGTTCGAGGACTGCTTCAAGAAGTTCAAGGAAGACCCCAACTCGCTTGCAGCCACCGAAATGGGCGTGGCGGGAGCTATGCCTGCCGGAAACCTCATGGAAACCGAGTGTGTGGACAAGCCAGCCAAAAGCTGCACTGTAGGAGAATCCGGATCCAATCTTCCGACCGTGGACAAGCCCTCCCCCTCGCAGGGCGAAGAGGGCACCACTGACGCGGAAGATGAAGAACAGTCCGCCGATAGCGACTCGAAGCAGGGTGCAGACGACTTCCAGGACGGCGACGAGTCCGCAGACAAACCCGGTGCAGACAGCGCAGGCAATGAGCCTGGCAGCAATGCAGAACAAGGCGACGGTGAAGACGGTGCAGACTCTGACAACGGCGCAGACTCCACCCCAGCCAACGTGGGCGGCGCTGTAGCGGCCGACAAGGAAGAAAAGGGCGAGGGTGACACCAAGCCAGAAGCGGACAGTGACGGTTCTCCGCAGGCCGGTGAGCAGTCCAAGGCAGATGCCGACAAGGGCGCAGATGCTGACGCTGCGGGCGACGAATCCAATAACGCTGATGGTGAGGACAAGGAAACCTCCAAGGATAAGGAGGGCGAGAAGAACTCCACTGGCGGCGATAAAGACAAGTCCAAGGACTCCACCGAGGAGGGCAGCTCCGAGAAGTCTTCCGCCAAGGAAACTTCGGAGAAGTCGTCGGCGGCCGCTGGGGACAAGGAAAAGTCCTCCAAGTCGAACAAGTCGGAAGATTCTTCCTCTGCTGCTTCCAGCTCCGAGGAAAAGGAACAGGCTGGAGACGGCTCGCGCTCTGATGCCAACAAGCCAAAGAAGTCCGGCTCTGGTTCCGGTTCCGATAAGGAGCCAACCTCCGAGGACAACGCCCTGGAGGATGTGGAGCCTGTGACCATGCCTGCTGTTGCCGGTGGCGGTGTTGCAGGCCAGCGTGAGGAAGACTTCGGCTTTATGACCGGCTCGGTTGTCTCCATGTGTGTCCCTGGTGACATTGTGTGCTCCCTGCCGGAAAACTCCGAGCTGGCCCGTGATTTGGTGCAGGTCGGTGAAAAGGTCACCACCAATATGGCCGGTGTCGCCAAGGCGGCAATGGCTGGCGATACCCGCATGGGTGGCCTGATGGCCGTTGAGGCCACCAACACGGTGTTTTCCCTGTCGGGTCTGCCGCCGCTGAAACTGTCGGGAGATTCGATTATGGCGCTGGTTTCCCTGGTGTCTGGCGCAGCCATGCTGCACGCTGGCGACCCCACCGGAAAGGGCGCGGCGTTGATTGCTGCTGCTGTCCCGAAGCTGCCAAAGGTGCTGCCGGAACTCTACGAGCAGATTAAGGATCTGCCTGCCATTATCGAGGCTCTGCCGGACGCGGCGGATACGTTCGCCCACAACCTGGGGATCGACAAGATCCTGGGTCGCCTGTCTGATGGCTATGAGAATGCAGGAATGAACGACCTTACCGATCTGGCCAAGATGCCGTCGGCGGCTGTTTCTGCCTCCATTGACCTGCTCAACGACAACTCGGGATTGATGGAGCTTGCCACCAACCCTGACTACCTAAAGCAGGGTGCCCACTCTGCTGATGGCTTCCGCAGCATTACCGTTACCGACAACGACACCAATGCAGCTGATTGGTATGTCCAGTACGTAGATGCTGTAAACCGTAAGGTGGCAGCCTAGATGTAGAAAAAGGCGCGTAAAAGCCCCAACCGGAAACATTGTCCGGTTGGGGCTTTCGCTTGTGGAATCCGCCGAGCTTATCGAGGCGCTAGGCAGACTTTGCCGCTGCTGCGGCGCGCTTGTCGATGCGCTTGCACAGGTCAACGATCTGGGAGTGCTGCACCTTACCTAGACCGCGCACGCGGCGAGTCTCCGCGATTTCGAGGGTAGCCAGCGTCTCCTGGGCTTTCGCCTTACCGATGCCCGGTAGGGTGCGCAGAAAATCCGCAATCTTCATCTTGCACAGTGTCTCGTCGGCCGCAGCGGTGGCCAAGGCCTTTTCTGCGGTGAGCTTTCCGCTGGAAATCTGGTCTTTGAAGTCCGCACGCTTGCGGCGGGCTTCAACCGCCTTTTCCAGGGCTGCCTTACGTTCCGCGTCCGTCAGATTAGGCAATGCCATGTGGTTGTCCTCCAGTAATGGTTGATGTCTCGGGGTCAACTAACAGCGTATAAGCAGGGTGTGCACACCCCGCCGAAATTAGCCGGTTGGGCGGTCGAGAAAGTAGCCGTCACCTTGCTTTTTCACGCTCACAAGGCCGGTGTAAATGGCTGCTAGAACAGCATTGGCTTGCTCCACGAGAGACGAGTGGCCCTCGGTGGTGTCGGTGGCTGCGGAGGCAATAATGCGAGCTTTCCACTGCTCTAGTCCAGGGTCGTCTACGGAGAGTGCTTCATCGCCTGCGGGGTTCCACGGTGGCAGGGTGAGGTCAGTGGTGTCGAGGAGGCGTTGGATGCCGCCGGTAAAGTCCAGATCTTGGGTGGGTGACCACTCAATCATGCGCTGGTTGTCCAGGTCGAGGGTGATGGCACAGACCGTGTTTTCCCCAGGCAGTTCGCCGGGGCCGGTCACGCTGTAGGTGCCGTAGCCGTAGTGGGAGCTTGACCAGGCAAACGTCAGGATGGGGGGAAGTGCCTCTGGTGCCGGGCAGGGGTGCGTGAATGCTCCAGTAGAGGCCAGGCGTTGCGCAACGGTTGCTACATCGCCGTGGACGGCAATAACGCCGGAGTCTTCGAGGCGCTGGGCCTGCCACTGCCGAAGCCTGCCTGCCTCGCGTGCGGCGGCGGTAACGGAGTCGAGGCCAGTGGCTGGGGGGAGATCGCCGTATCGA
Source organism: Corynebacterium sp. ACRPE (assembly GCF_022347435.1). NCBI lineage: Bacteria > Bacillati > Actinomycetota > Actinomycetes > Mycobacteriales > Corynebacteriaceae > Corynebacterium > Corynebacterium sp. ACRPE. Next base: position 72,055 of record NZ_JAKRNA010000004.1, read on the forward strand.
GAGTTAATCCAGTCTCGTAGGCTGTCAGCGTCATCCTTGCCGGGGGTTAGACCCGCTTCCCTGCCCCGCATCTGTTCGTCCATCTGCGCCATCGTGGCTGCCTGCGGAGTGCGTAGCCAGGCGGCGGTGTCGTCCCGGTCTTTGAGGGCTTTGTCTACGTGCTTGTTGGTCATGCTGTTTAGTGTCCCATTGCGGTGTGCACTCCAGCCCGACTCCATCGAGGCGTGGGCAATCCTCCCAGGACAGTTCCACGGTTCCGTTGCTGGGCATGAGTCGGATGTGGGTGTGGTCGCGGTTTTCTTGGTGGGTGATGCCACGCAGGCGCGCATACGAGACAGCGGCGCGTCGGAAACGGGTAATGGGAAACAGACGGTGGGCGGTGGTGATGGTCTGGCGAATGGAGGCGGTGGAGGGGTCTGGAAGTTCGAGGGTGGGTAGGTGAATGGCGGCGTAGAGGCGTGTGGAGTCGTCGAGGGGGAAGATGAAATGCCGCCAGATGCGGTGCACGTTTTTCGACATGGCCACCAGCTGCTCGGGCGTGATGCGGGTGCGTTGTGGGGTCAGCGGGTAGGTGCTGCGGGCGAGCATGGCGTTGTCGTGGAAGCGTCCGAAGTCGCGGACTTGGCGGGCTGCTTCGGAGCGGTCTTCGCGGATGCGAGAGTCAGCCCAGGCCCATGTCCACGTGGTGCCGTCCATGATTCCCAGCGGGTGCACTGTGGCGGTGATGATGGTGCCGTGTCGGGTGATGAACTCGGCGGTGCCGTTGTCGGTGTGTAGTCGCCATTTGGGGTGAGCGCCGAGGGTGCTGGCGAGATGGAGCTGGTGTTCTGTGGCGGTAAAAGCTGCATCGTCAATGCCTTGGCGCAGCATGGTGTAGGTGCTGGCGGAATGTGTGGGTGGCATGGGTGCTTTCTTTGGTGCTTGGTGGGCTTTGATTGTCAGCCTATCGGCTGTGTGTGCACGCCTTTTGAGGGTGAAAACGTAAGAGGGGGCGGCCCCTTTTTACGGGACACTCGGGGCCGCCCCAAAAAACCAGCGCTTTTCTGGAACCAACCACAGTCGCCAGAAAATTTAAGGAGGCCAACCACAGCCCCCCGGGGAAACGAGTTCAACCCGAACTGGTCAACCCCTAGTCTAGCGCGGTTTTTGCTGTTTGGGGAGAGTGCATCACGCCGGTGCATTACAGGCTGCATTACACGCTGTGGTGCAAGCTGTGGTGCGCTGCGAAGATGGGAGCGGGCGTTCAGCGAAAAATTAGAAAAACGATGTGTACGGAGAACACTTCTGTTTGGGGTGGCCCAACACCGGATCTCCGAGCCGGTTGGTGGGCAACCGCTTCGCATTGTGCACGGAGGGACTATCCGGCTGGATATGGTTTCTCCGGCCGCGCAAAGTTCCTGCCACGGCTTTCTTGACGGTTTTATCCATCAACCGCCAAATACGTTGCGGGATGACCCCTCCCCTATCGAATCGACCGGCAACGTATTCTCGGTATAGCTTTTTGAGTCCATCATCCGGCAGGGCGGAGTAGGTGGCATTAAAACTCACCCCGGCCTGCTCTGCGACTTCACTGCGGCGCATCCGGTCAAACTCGCGGAATCCGGGGATGCGGCCGTTTACGTCGTAGGCCCCGAGGCGCACTGCCTGGAGGTAGCTCGTGTCATCAAGGAAGCGCAGCTGGCGAGCAATGGGAACTGGTGGGTGTTGGCGGGCGTGCGAGCGTACAAGCGTCAGGCTCATAGTGGTGTCCTGTCTGTCGTACCCCTGGGTGGGGCGTGGTCATTGGGTACAGCCCAATTCCACCACCCGCGCCACAGGGCATGCCCGAACCGTCAGGAGATCAGGATTTAAGCATGTAGGCCGCATCATTCCCCAAGGCGGCGCGCACCTCATTGCGCAGCGCGGAGTTGCGCAGCAACTGGGGATCGCGGGACAGGATGCCTTGCGCGTCGGCGCGCGCAGCCAAATGGATGTGCTCGTCGGCAATCAGGTTGGCGACCTGGAGGCCAGATTCTTTACCGGCCTGCGCGGTGGAGGTCAATGCGCCGGGGCCACGAATCTGCAAATCCATTGCCGACAGCTCGAACCCGTCTGTCGTTGAGCACATAGCCTCCATGCGCTCCCTACCGTCGCCTGTAGCCTCGCCCACCAGCCAGCACTGGCCAGGGTGGCGGCCACGCCCCACACGTCCGCGCAGCTGGTGCAGCTGGGCTAAGCCGAATTTCTGCGCGTCCAGCATGACCATCACAGTGGCGTTGGGTACGGAAACGCCCACCTCGATGACGGTGGTGGCCACCAAAACGTCAATCTCCCCAGCGACGTAAGCAGCCATGCGCTCGGTGCGCTCGGCGGGTTTGAGTTTGCCGTGCACCACCCCGATGCGCAGGGTGGAGAGCGCACCGTTGGCTAGTTCCTCGGCAGTGGCCTCGGCGCTTGCAGCCATTTTCGTCTCGGAGGCGTTGCCGTCCTTGTTGGTGACAAGGGGGCAGACAACGAACGCCTGTCGGCCTTGTCGAACCTGGTCATGGATGGCTTTCCACACGTTGCAATCTGCATCAGTGATGGGGGCAGACTCCACCCAACGGGTGACAACCTCGGAGCGGCCTGGAGGCTTTTCATCCAGGATGGACACGTCCATATCGCCAAACTGGGTAATAGCGCTGGTGCGCGGAATGGGCGTTGCCGTCGCCTGCAACACATCAGGGGCTTTCCCCTCTGGCCCAGCATCAGCCAAGGCGGCACGCTGATCAACGCCAAAACGGTGCTGTTCATCGACAATCACCGCCCCCAAAGCCGCATACTCCACCGTGGGCTGGAGCAGCGAATGCGTGCCCACAGCCAGCTTGCACGTACCGTCTGCCAGGTCTGCCAGAACCTGCTTGCGGGGGCGCGGCAATGATTTCGACACCAACAAATCCACTTGGATTCCCAGCGGCTGCAACGCCTCTGCCATCTCCTCAAAGTGCTGGCGGGCCAAAATCTCCGACGGGGCCACAATGACTGCCTGGTGTCCTCCCTCAATGACCTGCAAAGCAGTTCCCACCAGCACAGCGGTCTTTCCGGCACCCACATCACCCTGGAGGAGGCGATTCATCGGCCGGTCGGCGCGCAGGTCGGCGGTAACCTCCGCGATAGCACGGTCTTGCGCCCCGGTAAGCGCATACGGCAGCCCCTCGCGCCATTGAGACAGCAACGAGCCTGCGGCCTTATGCGCAATGCCTTTTTCTTTCTGCTTGGCATGAGCCATAACCCCCAGCGAAAGCTGTAGACGCAGAAACTCGTCATAAACCACGCGCTCGCGGCCCCAGTTGGCCTCCGCCGCGTTGGCAGGCACGTGCATGGCGCGGAAAGCGTCTAGACGACCCAACAACTGACGGTGGCGCAGCAACGCCTCCGGCACAGGGTCGTCGAGACGGGGAATGCGGCGCAGCGCATCCAGGGCTGCACGGCGCAAAAGCCACGTTGTCACCCTATGGGTCGCTGACTGCGGATAGACCGCGACCATCGGGGCGGACGTATCCTCCAGCGTTTCAATAATGGGATTGCTCATGGTGAGGGAGCCGTTAAAATCCGTCACGTCACCATGCACGAGCACCGTATCGCCCTTTTTGAAGCGCCCGGCCATCCACATGGCGCGGAAAAACATGCACGACACACGCCTGCCAGCATCAGCAACCGTGTAGCGCACATAAGGGGTACGACCCCGACGAACCGTAAAGTCTGACACCACCCCGGCAAAAGTCGCGTCGCGCATACCGGAAGACAGGCCAGCAATAGGGGTTAGTTCAGTGCGATCCAAATACCGCAGCGGAATATGGTGCAGCAGGTCATACACACTGCGCACACCCATTTTTTCTAGGCGCTGCTGGTTCTTTTCCCCCACCCCGTCTAAGTCTGCAAGGGGAACGCCTTTCAGGGAGTCGAGCTGCCCATCAAAATCTAGGGGCACTCCCCGTGGGGAGACGACTTCTGCCGCTGATTGCGGCATACGCACCGGAAGCTCCAGGGTGGGTTCCGGCTCGGCAGGCTGCCCGATGGTTCCGGCTTGGGGAGCATTATCTGGAACCGGGGGCAAAAGGCCGGTGTCCACCCCAAGCTGGGAAGCAATAGCGCTGTGGTGGTGCACATCGACTACCAGCTGTGTTTCCAACATGGGCGGCCATTGTTCGCGCCGCCCAGCTTCGTCGATGGCAGGGGTGTGTACCCCGTGGGAGGCTAACAGGCGCGCTGCCTCGCGCAGTCTGGCGTGGGTAACAGCGGTGAAAGCCATGCCCCTCCTTTCGGTCTAGGTGGTTGGTGTGGCCTCCCCAGACTCGTTGGAGGAGGGAAGCCGTGCCGCATCGCCTGAACCGGGTTCATTGTCGGGAGACAGGCTCACCTCTGGTATCTCGTACTCGGAGGGGCTGCTGCTGTTCCCGTCGTCGCGCGTGGTGGCCCACGCGGCAAACGCAATGGCGGCCAATGCGATAGCTGACACGATAATCAGGAGCCAGGCTTTCAAGCCCGAAGTTCCGCGAGAAGCCATTAGCGACCACCCTCCTGGAATGCGTTGGACGTGGTGATGGCGGTAGCTACATCCAGTCCTGCTTGGAGCGTGGACTGCGCTACATCGTCTAGGGTGAACGCGCCGCCGCCCTCGATTGCCTGGTCATAGGGAAGCTCAACAACCTTGCGGGCGAATGTGCGGAAATGGTCTGCCACCTTGCCCATATCGACGTTGGACTGGGCGGTTCGCTGCGTGACGACAACCACCATGTCGTCTACCAGGTGGGCGTACCGATCCCCGTAGGGGCCGTTTTCGTCGGCGAGCTGGGAGGCAACCCACGTTGCCGAGCGCATACCGTCTGCACCCTCGGAAACCAGAACCAAAACATCTGCCTCGTCGAGCACAGCTTCCATCACGGGAGTGTTAATCCCCTGGGCACAGTCGGTGAGAATGAACTGGTAGTAATCACGCATGACGCTCATTAGCGCGCGGTACTCGTCTGGGGTCAGCTCCGGCTCCCCCACTGCTTCGGGGTCAGACCCTAAAACCTCCAGGCCCGTCTGGTCTTGGGAGGTGTGGGTGCGCACGTGCGAGTAGCGCTTTACCGCGTCCAACTGGCGGATCAGGCTACGCACACTGCCGTACTGTTCCCGCTCCACGCGGTCACCGAGTTCGCCGCCCTCGGGGGAAGCATCCACGGCGATCACGTGGTCGTTGCGGTGGTGTGCCAGCGTCATGCCAGTCAGCGTGGTGGTCAGGGTCTTTCCCACGCCACCCTTGCGGTTAATGAAAGCCACGTTGATGGTGCCGGGGATGGAGCGCTGCAAGCTGCGCATCTCGTCGTTGACCGGCTCCTCGGTGTTTTTACCTCGGAAAAGGCCCAGGATGCGGTCTTTCCAACTGCGGTTCGCCTTAGCTGACACCTCTGGTGCCGGGGTACGGTGGCGCGGCTTCGGCGGCTCACTGGCACGGGATACAGGCGCGGGTGCAGGGGCAGGGTCTTGGGGCGCAGGTGTTGACAACGAGGAGGAATCCACCTGCACTGCGGAGGGAGCAGGGCGCGTGTGAGCAGGGCGCTCCGGCGTTTCCTTATCCCTAGCGGTTGCGCTCGCGGTGCGGTTGGCTGCCGTGTCTGGGGTTACCGTTGGCTCCCAGTCCTGCGGCTCGTCCTCAAAGTCGAAGTTATCGGTCTCGTCGCCGTCGAGGTCGTAGGCAGAATCCTCCGGCTCGGGGCCGAATGGATCGTCATCGTCATCGTCATCGTCTTGGGTGGTGGGCGCGTTGGTGTGGTTGTCGTCGGTGTCGCCGAACGGATCGGCGGCATCGTCTAAATCGGTTCCGGTGGACTCGTCCTCCCAGTCGGAGTCATCGGAAATGGGCTGGTTGTCGGGGGTCTTCTTGGGGCCGAGGTAGGTAACTTCCTCCTCGCCAAATGGATCGCGGCTCATTATTCACCTCCGGTGTAGCTGGCTCCCTGCCAGCTCAAGATTTCCTTGATTTCGTCCACGTCGTTTTCGCTGAATGCCTGGAGTGCTTCGAGCATGCCGCGCTTAGCAAAAGCCCTGAACATTGGTGACCGCTTGATCTCCACGTCGGAGACTTCGTTGAGCTGGCGTAGCACCTCGGTAATTGCCAAATCCAAATCATTCGGGATGCGGATCTGAACGGCAGTGCTTTTCTTTACCGCCGAAGATTGCTTGGCAGGCTTGGCAAGCCCACGCATCAAATCATCAGATACAAGAGGGGCGTTTCCCTCCGTGCTTTCCCCAAACGGGTCGGCATCTGGTGCGTTGTTAGCAGCAGAATCCTCGGCAGTGGCGTTTGATGGCTGCGAGGGTTCTGGCTTTGAGGCGCTGCCAAAACTGAAACCGTTTTTGCTGGTATCGGATGTGGGGGCTTGGTTGGGGCGCTGTTTTATGCTGCGGCGTGCCATTCTAATTCTCCTCGGATGTGGTTGGGGTGGAATCGGCGTAGAAGTTGGAGTCGTAGTAACGCGGCCCGGTGATGACCTCACGCCATTCATCCGGCATCTCCTGCGAAAGAACAGCCTGCGTCATAGCGTCCACGTCATAGTCCACACGCTGCGCGGTATCCGGATCATCCGGGTCGGGGCGCATATCGGACAGCATCGTGAGCAAAGTGCGGGTTAGTGCGGCAGGAACGGTGCCCAGGTCGCGGCGCTTACGCTTGGAGCTGGCAATGGTGGAAACCGGGGCCGACTCGCTAAAAGCGGCGGGAATGGCGGTGCGGCGCTCAATGCCGGGGGCGAGCATCCGGGTGCCAATGTCGCTGTAGGTGTCCTCAATCCACAGTGCGGACTGGTGTAGCACTTCGCGCTCCTGCGGGTGGCGGCGCAGGTTCGGGGGAACACCGATGGGAACCCCGCCCAGGTAATTGATGGGCTTTCCGGTTGCCTCAAACCACGCCATGAGTCGGCTTTCCAGACCGTCTAGCGTGCTAAGTGCTGCACCCTCCGAATAGATCGGCAAGGCCACGTGCTCGGCGGCGTACAGGATGGCCGAGAGCATGTACGGGTCGTCGGTGCCGCCCATGTCGATGACTACGAGGTCGAAAAAGTCGCGGTTTTCCTCGGTGTCTACCTTGCGGGCTAGGCGCGGTTCCTCGGTTGTTCCCGGCTTGGAGAGCACGGCACTAATTGAGGGCTTGTCGCCGTCGGGATAGGCAGCGGGGACGATGACGATGCTTCCACCCTCGACGGCGGCACCGCCCTCCATCCAGGGAATGTCCGTGCGGGGAACCCATGCGCCCTCGACGTTGTATCCAACGCCGTGGCCAATGAAAAGCTCCTCGTCCACAACGAGGTCGCGGGAATCCTTTGATTCTGCCGTCGGGTACGCATTCATCATGGCCGACATGCCTCCGCTGCCGTCGGCATCAATGGCAAGTACGCGAAGTCCAAGGCGTGCGGCCTCGAAAGCGAGGTTGCTGGTGAGGGTGGTCTTTCCCACACCGCCCTTTTGTGATAGTGCGGTGATTGTGCGCTGTCGCATAACCGAGGTGGTCGGCGGCGCGATTCGGCGCTTCGACATAAACGCTCCTTTGTGATGGCTGTATCGGTGGTTGTGTAACGAGGCGGTCTATATCCCTCGTAATGATCATGAAGTCTATCAGCAGGGGTGTGCACACCCTTGGCGGGAAACGCTAAAAGTGCTGGTAAAGGTGAATAAACGTACTTTTTGAGTGCACTACACACCTGTACTTCATGGCTGGAAAAACGAACTTGATGGCACGGGATGAGGTACACGGTGTGGTGCACGCGCGTAATTCATGCTGTGGTTCAACGTGTGGTGCAGACTGTGGTGCAGACTGTGGTGCAGGCCGTGGTTCAACCTGTGGTGCAAGCTGTGGTGCAAGCGGAGGAGACACCTCCCCCACCTGCACGAGAACGAAAAATATGCCTACCCCTGCAACGCGCCCACAGCGCGAGCTAAGGCCTCCCAATCCCGCATCTGTTCGTCACGCTCAACCTCCGCATGGTCGGAAGAGCCAGGACGTGCGGCACGCTTGTAGGGAAACAGCAGGGACGCTAGGCCCATGCACACAAGGGCCAGAACAAAAAACGTGGAAATCTGAACGGTAGATTCCCCGAACGCATAAGAGGCGGCAGACAGGGCACCCCACACGGGAACCTGTGCGGCAAAAATCTGCGAGAGGGTCAACGCATCCTTATTAGAGGAATCGGGATTGAAAAAGTAGATGCTATTGGCGGACATGGGCAGTTCCTTTCGGTTGGTGTGGAACGCTTGCAAACCCTGTGTGGGTTGAAGCTGCCCTAATCGTCACATTCCCCGACTACCGCATGCCCGAACTCCTAAAACCGGCACCCAGCAACAGTGGTGCGCAGAAGCTGCCCCATCTCGGCAAGCATGCGCCGATGCGGTGCAACGGTTGGCTCGAACAAGCTAGGCTGCGTGGTCTCCAGGTCAGGGAAGACAAGCGTGAGGGCATACCGGCCATGCTCATAAGTGTCGTAGTCGCCGTTGCGGAAAGCTACGTTGACCACCTCTTCCACCAGGTCAGTTATCTGGCCGGGGACGGGAGCTTCATCGGACAGTGCCGACACGACCACTGCCTTGCCATCCGGCTCGCACAGAACCTCCCCAATGAAGCCGAAATCATCCTCACTAAAGCCAGCAGGGTTGCTGCACCACTGATTCAGCAGATCGCACAGTTGCATAATTCGCTTGTCTTCACTGCTGGTGGTGACCACTTCTTCGGCAATAGCCCCAGGTGGAATGGGCGTGGAGTATTCCTCTAGTGCTGCGAGCGCAGCAAAAGAAACCTTGTCTCCTGATTCGGAGGAAAAGTCGGGTCTAACCTGCACCCCACTGTTGCCCAGGTGTGCGGTAACGGCATCGGCGGTGCTGGGGCTGACGGTGCGACAGGTCTCCAGATGGTCAAGGCCGGGGTAGACCGCAGTGAACTCCCCGTTGGGGGCGGAAAGAATCACGGTGTTGTCCCACGGGGTGGCATCCGGTGAGGCGATGTAGGCATCGGCGACGGTGCGCACATCCTCCGGCCACGGGCCGTCTGTCCAACTGATTTTCAACGAGGTGTCAGCTGTGGTGGCGGTGAAGTGAACGTTGGGCCACACGGCAGATAGTGCCGACCGGATGATTTTTGCGGTGGCGGCTTCTGTCAGTTGCTCTACGTCAAAGTTCATGGCGACCTCAAATGCGCGATGGGATGGATGGGGTTCTCCCCTAGTGTCTCATGCTCCTGTGCACACCCTATGAGCTGGAGAAATGAAGAAACCCGCCCGGTAGAGCCAGGCGGGTTTGGTCGGCGGTAAACAGTGATAGGCAGGCTCGCGGTTAAACAGCCCCTGCGGCGTTTTACCCCCTATACCCTGGGTGGGCTGTGGGGGCGGTGCGCGCCCTACTCCTGCTGGCTGGTGCCCTCCGAGGACGGGGTGTTGGTTCCTACATGCGGGGTGGCTTCCTCGGACAGTGGTGCCGCACTGTGGTTTTCTGCGGGGTGCTCTCCTGGCTCGTGGGCGGTGGAAAAGTCGTCCGTTTCAGCATCGGCTTCCTCGTCGGTGCTGCGCTGCTGGGCGGCGGTTGTCCACCACACGTTGTCCGGCACGGTGGCAACCTCATTATCTTTGGCCATCCAACGGTTGATGGCGTTGGTGGAAACCCCAGCGGCTGCGGCTGCATCGCGGAGGGTGGAGCCGGTTTGCACGGCCTGCACGGCGGTGAACTGGCGGGCGGTTTCCAAAAGCTCCCCGGCGATGGTGGCGGCTTCCGTGATGCGCAGTAGGGTCTCGCACGTTGCCTCGGAGTTGTCGATTTCCTGGTTTGCCGCCTCGGTTGCGGCAGCTACCTCGTCGAGAATGTCGCGGGAAACAAACTCCAGCAGTTCAGCGTTGATTTGCTGACTGGCCTCACGGAGGCGGGCGGTGAGGTCGCGTTGGTTGAACGCCATGAAAAGTCCTCCCTGTTGGGCGTGGTTGGGTTTTCTCCAAGTGTATTTCACTGGTGTGCACTACCCCACCAGCGGCCGGACAGTTGGGGCTGATGGCGCGCAACCGCCCCAGGGGTTTCCTGGGGCGGTGAGGTTTAGGCGGCGAATCGCTGCATGGTTCCTGCCATGTCGCTTACGCGCGTGTTGTGGGCGCAGTTGATAAACGTCCACAGTTCCGAGCCGGTGGGAACGTTGGTGCGGGCAGCGTAGTCGGCGATGGTGTCAAGGGCTTCCACCCAGCAGCCGCGCTTGTCCTGCGGGGTGAGCGAGACTGCGGTGCGCAGCCCCAGTTGGGCGGCAAGCATGTTGGCTACGTAGGGGGAAGACTGTGGGGTCAGGGAGCGCGCGGGCGGCATGTCCGGCCAGAAGAACAGGCCGTTGGCGGGGTTGTCGGTGCGCAGTTCCTCCTCGGTGGGGCTGGCCGTCCAGGTTAGTGGGGTGAAGCTGTGGGCGGAGAGGAGGTGGCAGACCAGGCGGTTGATGGCGGCGTGGAGTTTCACAATGGTTCCTTTCGGCTGGCCCCTGTGTGGGGCGTTTGGTTGGTGTGGTTGCCATTGTGCTGTGCCGTGGCGTGCGGGTGCCCGACTTTGCCGTTAAGGGTGTGAGTGCTGCTGGTGGCAGGTGGTGTGGGGCGGACAGTCGGTGCGGGTGGGCGCAGGTGGCAGTGTCCTGCCAGCCTGCTGTGGGCTATTTAGTGTCCTCCTGTCCCTCGTTGATGATTTGTCGTTCTGTGTATTGCTTGACGATGGTTGCGGTGTCGCGGTCTAGTTTCGTGCAGGGCATGCAGGCGGTGCGGTAGAGGAGCGTTAGCGCGGTGCGCTTAGTGTCCCCGGTGCTGTCGTGGGCAATATCCCACGCCCATTTCATCGTTTCTAGCCACTGCTTGGAACGTCGGTCGAGGATTCGGTTCCATAGCGTGCCTACCCCGACGATTGCCCCGATGATTGCGACGATTAAGCCGATTACCATTTCAATGTTTGCTGTAAACATACGTCTCACACCCTTTCAGTTGTCATACAGCGTCAGCCTTTGTGGCTGTACCCCTATTATAACACAAAAAATTTATACGTGCAGGTCAGGGGCATTATTAAGCCCGAATCAACCCGACATTAAACCCCGCAACGGCAGGTAAAAAGAATCCCAAACCGGACAGTGCCCACACCACAAGAAAAATCCCCCACCCACCACGGGGCGAGGGAACACAGGGGGCGGACTACGCCCCTACGGCCGAATCCATACGCGCAACCTCCCCCACGCGCCCAATGTGACTACCAAACCCGTCAACAACACCGAACGTGTCCTCCCCCGCCCCGACTAGCGCGCGATAGACAGCAGCAGCCGTTTCCACCAGACGCTTAACACCAAAGCGGGCCACCGTCTCCGAGGCGTACAGGGTCGAAGTGCTCCACGGCGAATCCCCCATGCCAAAGCGCATGGCGTAGCTGTTGTCGGTAGTCTCCACCAGGCGAACGTCCACACAGTACTGGCGCTGTTGCGTGTAGCTCACCTCCAGATCGGCGGTTACTCGATTGCCGGGGTTGTCGATGGACTCTCCATGCAGGAGGTCGAAGCGGAACGAAACGCTGCGCCCGTTGTCGCTTACGATGATTGCACCCACCCCATCAAACAGTGGGTGTACCTGCGCGCGGGATTCCCCCTCCAGCTGGGCAAGCAACTTGCCTGCGGTGCGTTCAATGGCTTTCTCGTTGCAAAAAGCTGGAAACTGGCACGAGATGGTGTCTGCGGTGATGGTCATGGAAACCTCCAAAGAATTGGCCCCACCGTGGGGCGTGGTTGATTGCCCTTAAAGGCTCACATTTGACGCTCGGTAGTGGCCCGACGTGTGCACATTGAGAATGTGAAAAAGACCAGGTTAAAGGACGGGTAACTAGCGGACAGTTAGGGCATAAAGCGCGTGAAGTACATGCTGTGGTGCAGCGTGCATTACACCGTGCACCACAGGCGTGGTTTACGCGCGTGTGGTGCAAACTGCCGGATAAACAAGGTTATCCGGCACTAAAAGCCATGTGACCTGCACCAACGATTAGAAGAACATCACCAGAACAGGAATGGCTTTCGGATCTTCGCAGGGGCCAGTGTCGGTGGCGGCGAAGAAAACACGGTTTCCCACGCGCCCTTTTTCCAGGTCGCAGTCATCACCGTTGCACTCAATGTAAAAATCCAACGTATCCATCATTTCCCCCGGCGTGACGTTGAGCTTCTCCAGAATGGTAGTCAGCTCGAAACAGTCCAGGTTCGCACCGGCCAACGCTTGCAGCGTCGCATCGGTGTAAGCCCCAGCGGTAACCTCCGACCCCAAATCCATATATGTTGAGGGGACATGCACATCACTGACGCTGGCAGGCGTTTCCGTGGGCGTGGCCGTCATATTCTTCGCAGGGCGGTCAACGGAGTTGGATACGTCCCACAAGTCCTCCTCCAGGGGGTCGTTGATTCTAAACCCGAGCCGGTTGTTGCCACAGTTGTCCAGGTCTAACTCTTCGTTGGCGGGGCCTAACGCTCGGGACGGGGAAACCACTCTGGTTGTAATGTCGTGGCTAAAAACAGGCAGTTCCGCATCAGTTACCTGTGCAAAGAAATGCTCCAGTTCACGAACCGTTAGACGTGAATAAGCGCTAGATGGGCGGGGATATAGTGCGGTGTCTTTTGCCCAGTGCAGCAGAACCTTATCGTCCCGCAGCGTTGCCCCGAGAACCGGGTAGTAATCCTCATACTCATTGCAGATCCACAGTGGAACCACATGGTTGGCGTGGCGCAGTGCAGCGACGACCTCCCCCACTGTCAGTGCTGTTAGCGGTTGGCCCTCCCTGTCGGCGGAGTCGGCGGAAATGCCTTTCATCTTCATGCGTGTGTCCTTTCGGTAGCGCCCTGTGTGGGCGGTGTGGTGGTTGTAGTCCCCGTGGGGGACGCACCCCAGGCTCGCAGGGGCGGTGTTGTCGGTGCCCGACTCGACAGAATGGCCGCAGGACACGCTGGTACTACAGCGGACAGTTGGGGTTGCCAGCGCGTGCATTACACCGCGTAAAGCACTCTGCACCACACCCTGCACCACACCCTGCACCACACCCTGCACCACACGGTGTAGTACAGGGCGTAAAGCACGCTAAAGAACCTGGCTACAGCTGCAATTCACGCAAAAGCGCCCGGTGACTTTTTTCCAAAGCAACCCCCTTGGGCAGACCTTTGTTGGCTTCCAACTGGGCACCAAACCATGCGTTGTAGCCGTCTTCCCCCATCTGCTCGGCCAACGTCTCATGCAGGCGCAGCCGTGCCGCTGTGATGATCTCCGACGCGGCTATCTCCCCCACCTCGAAACGCCTTAGCGCATCGCGGATTTCCCGTGGGATACCTCAACGGTTTGCTCCAGCGTGCACGATTCAATGAATACGGTCGCGTGGTGGCGAACCGCCCCCAGTGCCCCCGTAAAGCAGCGTTCACCGTTGGGGCTTCGGTTGCCGGGAGGGAACCGACGATTCACCTCCGCTAACACTCCGCAGGCTTCCAAGACGTTTGCGGTGTTTTTGAACACCTCCCCCTCGAAGACGTTGCTGAAATGCAGCCCCACCCTCCGGCGTGCTTCCTCTGGATCGCGGGCGGCTAGGGCGGTTAGCTCTTGATTCTTATTCCGCTTGTCGGACTCCACCCGCAGGCTTGCAGCCTGCACGGCTTTGGCGAAACGCTCGTTGGCTTTCATCGAAATGTCTCATCGAAACCCCGTCCGTAAGGGCGGGGAGGGATTGAGACGACCCTTTCTTGTCTTGCCATTTACAAATTAACTAGTTAGTATGTTAACTATGTCGAACACGAAAGTAAAGCGGGCGTTTAAGTTCCGCTTCTACCCAACCCCAGAACAGGAGAAAGAACTTCTCCGAACCTGGGGTTGCGTTCGGCTTGTCTATAACAAGGCGCTAGATATGCGTCATACCGCCTGGTATAAGAACCATGAGCGAGTTAACTACTCTCAAACAAGCGCGGCGCTGACCCAGTGGAAAAAGCAAGACGAGTTTTCTTTCCTTAAAGAAGTATCGTCCGTCCCGCTTCAGCAATGCCTTCGACATTTACAGTCTGCTTTTGCCAACTTCTTTGAAAAAAGAATGGGGTATCCGAAGTTCAAGTCACGCAAAAAGTCACGGCTTGGTCTTGAATACTCGAAATCAGGTTTCAAGTTCAAAGGCGACAATCTGCATATTGCTCGGCTCAAAGAACCTCTTGCTGCCCACTGGTCGAGGGATTTTGATCGAGACAGCGTTTCTACCGTGACAATCACTAAAGACAAAGCTGACCGTTGGTTCGTCTCTTGTCTTGGTGAGGTTGTGGTGGAGAAACGTCGTATTACAGGCAAAACTGTAGGCCTAGACATGGGCGCCAAAGACACACTTGTTCTTTCCACAGGTCAGAAACTTTCTCCCCGAGACGATCGGGATATGAAAAAGAAACTGGCTAAGGTAAACAAGTATCAGCGCCGCTTGTCGAAGAAAAAGATCGGATCAAAAAACTTTGCTAAAGCGAAAACCAAGCTAAGCAAAGCCCATGTTCAGGTAGTAGACGCTCGTAAGGATTGGATTCACAAAACCACTACACAACTCGTAAAAGAGTTTGATGTCGTGTGTATCGAGGATCTTAATGTTCGCGGTATGACCACATCGACACGAGATAAAGGACGAAAAGCTAAAGCTGGCCTAAACCGTAGAGTTCTAGAGCAGTCTTTTGCTGAAATACGTCACTGTCTGGAATACAAAGCCAAAGACAGTGGTGGAGAAGTTGTCGCCATAGACAGGTTCTTCCCCTCGTCTAAGACATGTTCGTCTTGTGGCTATATCAATGATCTACTTACCTTAAATCAACGTTTCTGGACATGCCCACGATGTTCTACACATCTTGATCGAGATATTAACGCAGCGAAAAATATCCAAGCCGCAGGACTTGCGGTTATAGCCTGTGGAGACGGTGTAAGACCTGCTAAAAAGCCAGTGGCTTTACAAGCAGGCACCCGTCAATGAAGCAGGAATCCCCGCCCGTGAGGGCGGGGAGGAAGTCAAGGCATGATCCTTTCCCAGTGTGGGGGGTGATGGTGAAAGCCCCGTGCACGCAGGCACAGGGCAGAAAGTGACGACTGTGGGGCGCTTGCTTAACCCAGCATGACCTCCTCTGGGTTGCGGCCTGTACGGCGCAGGAATTGGCCGCAGGTTTCAAACTCGGAGCTAAACACCTCGCTGGAGGTAACGATCTGCACACCCGGCACCTGGTCGGCGCGCAGTGGCACCACAATGTCCTTGTCGTCGTCGCTCCAGTCCTCCCACGCAGTGTCGCACACTATTTGGCTCTTGCGGTCGTGGTGTTTAGTGAGGGTGTCTACAACCTCTTGGGGAACGGTGCCGGTGCTGTCTAGCGCGATTACGTAGAACACATCGCGGCCCACAACCTCGGCAGTGCGGGAACCAAAGGTCAGGGTGGAGTTGACGGCGTGGAGGGCGTTTTCTTCCTGGAATGTGGTGAAGTCGAATAGCTCACCAAAAAACTGTGGGGCCAGTAGGCGCACTTGGTTTTCGCGCTCGGCGACGGTTTGGGGGCGGTTATCTACGGGGGCTGGCATGGTGTAAACCTCCAAAGCGGGTGGTTGGTGTGGTTGCTTCTCCCCTGTGGGGAGTGGCTTTAGCATCGCACCGGCGCAACGACTGTGGCCCGAAACGTGTGCGGCCGACAGGCATGCGCCCAGCGTGCAGGTGGTGTGGGGCGGACAGTCGGGACGTGGTTAGCAAAAAGCCCCTCCCCTGCCCTGGGTTGGTGCCAGCTCGGGCGGGGTGGGGCTGGATTCTTATTGTCCGATGGCGGCGCGGGCACCACCCATGCGGGCCTGGCCAAGGTCGGCGCGGTTGGCGGCGTTACTGCCGTTTTGCATGGCACCCTGATCGGTGCGGTAGCTGGAGCGCGCATGACCAACGCGCAGGCCTTTTTGGTTGAAGTAGTCGCGTAGGGCGGCTTTCGCGGCTTCCGCGTCGTCCACCAAAGCTACGGCGTAGCGGTTGCTGTCTTCGGTGCCGTCGGCGGCGGTGTTTTCCATCTCGGTCAAACGGTTGGTGATGGTGGTGATGTAGCCAAGCATGAAAGAACGGCGCTGGGTGACGGTGCTGGTGAACATGTTGTCAGAAAGTGAGGGGTTCTTCGCCTGGGCTGCCATCTGGGCGTTGAGCAAGGGGAACAAAATGGCCACGCGCTCAATGTGGCGGCGCTTTCCGAAAAGGGTCAAGCTGTTCCACTTGGTGGAGCGGTGGCGCTTGCTTCCAAAGCTGTCGCAGTGCAGGGCCTTGGCAATGCCGTTGAGCAGGCGGGCCTGCATATCGGTGTAGGAGCCGGAGAACTCGAACGTTTGGGAAGTGATTTCATCACCAGCGTCGGCGTTGTCAAGGTCTCGTTCCTCAAAGCCGTACTTGGCCATAAGTTCCACCGCGCGGCTCATAAAGGCCTCGGCTTCCGGCTGGCCCTGGCGGTCGTTGGCCTGGTTGATGAGCTTTTGAACCTTGGTCTTGATCTTGTCGATGTTGGTCATGGTCTTGCCTTTCTTGGAGTGCCCCGGGAGGGGCGTTGTGTGGTTGGTGTGTCCCTGTCTGGGATTGATTTAACTATCGCATGGGCCGGTGAAGCAATGCCCGACACTCAATAAGTTGGAAGCGAAGCGGATAATAAAAAGGGCAGGTAGATGGGGTTAATGTGCTGTTTGTTTGAGCGGACAGTTGGGGTGTAATGCGCGTGCACCACACCGTGAAGTACACTGTGTAATGCAGCGTGAAGTACACCGTGTGGTGCAAGGCGTGGTGCAGAGTGAAGTACAGCGTGTGGTGCACATCAAACAGGCGTTAGTAGCGTCAATGGGGACGTGCTCCCCCACAAAAAAGAACCACGCCCCGCAATGCGAGACGTGGCGTAGAGCGTGGTGCGGACTAATCGAGACACGCGGCCATGTCCGGCCAAACGAAAGGCACGTCGGCCTCGTGCGTGTCCTCGTTGAACTGCCTAATGGCTTCCTTGAATCCCTCGTAGGCGCTTGCACGTAACCGCTCAAAAGGAAACCCTGCGTTAGCTACGGAGAACAGGATCTGGGTCAGACGATGGTGGGCATTAGTCTCCAGGGAGCGAGCCAACCACTCCAGCCCATCATCGTTAGTTTCGGCGGAAAGCGCGGCCAGGCACAAAGCGTTGCAAATAGCGTCCACTGTGGCGTGGGGCGCGTTGGCTACTGCGCGCCACAGCAAGTTCACTGTCTTGTCTGGCGCGGCCGGAATGAGGGTGTCGCGCACTTTGGTGTTGTGAACCAGCGCCGCCAGCGTTTCAACCTGCGTGCGGCGGGTAAGTGTTTGCTCGGCGTGGAGCGTAAGCGACTGGGCTAGTTCTACGGCGTGTTTGAGGGTAAAGCCGTTTGTGGTCATTGCGTAAACCTCTTTTCATGCTCGGCCCCTGTGTGGGGCGCGGGTTGGCTTGGGTGGTTTCTATTTAGGCGGCGGTGGCTTTGCGCTGCTTTTCGCGGGCAGCCCTGCGGTACTTGGTGGGCATGGCCGGGAGGGTGGAGGTGCGCGGCGGGCGACGATCCAGCATGCGGCGTATTGCAACGGCCAGGTCTTTAGGCTTTGTGCTGTCCGCGTTATCTACGCGCAGCTCGGCCGCGTCGTCCAGGCTGTGGCGGGAGTTGCGGTGGATACGGCGCATTTCCACACGTGCGGTGAAGTCGATGGTGATTTCCCACAGCCAGCCTTGACCGGCGTTGAGGTAGAGCACGGTATCCGGGTCGTGGTCTCCTGCGTGGTCAACAGTTACGTGCTTGCGGGTGCGTCGCAGCTCGGTGACAAGTTCGTCGGGGATTGGCATGAAAATCATTGATGGTCTCCTTTCGGGGTTGTGCCCAGGGTGGGCTGTGCGGGTTGGTTTGGGGTTAGTGTCGCAGCAACGAATTATCCGTGCCCGATAGTGGGGAAAGCAGGGCCGTAAAAATGGTGGTGTGCAGAACAAACGACCGTGCAGCAAAGCGGACAGTCGGGGCTGTAGGCGCGTGCACCACAGCATGGTTTACGCGATGTACCCCACGGCGTAAACCACCCTGCACCACAGGGCGTAATGCACGCTGTAATGCAGGGTGGGGTACAGGGGCGTAAAGCACGGTGCACCACACGGTGTGGTGCACAGATCGGCAGTGGGCTAGACAGACCGTGCAGGCGGTCTAGTGAGCGAGGAACACAGCCACCAGGCGGTCGAACGCGTCCTGCTGCTCGGCGGGGTCTTGCAGGCGCTCGGCGGCAGATTCCAACGCCTCCACCGCTTGGTTGGGCAGGCTGGTTTCGTTGCCGGATTCAAAGTCGAAGCGGGTGACAACACAGTTGCCGAGATAGAACTGGCGCAACACCGCATCGGCTGGGGTGAGGGAGTCCATCAGGTAGGTGGCCATCAGGTTTACCTTGGAGTCGGACTTAAACAGTGATTCCTCGTCGAACCAGAACGTCAGCGTGTGGTCGCCGAAGTCAACACTCACCGGCTCAACAATCTGGCATTCCAACGCCTGCTGGAGGGCGGTGTAGATGCTACCGGATTCGTCGGTGGCTAGTTCGATGCGCTTTGCGGTCATGTCGGGCTTGGCGAGAAAAGCGGAAACAGTGGTCATGGTTGCTCCTTACAGGGTGGTTGATGTGGCTGTAGCTCCGTGGTGTGGAACTGGTTTCATCGTCGCATGTGGCGGCGTTTCACCGCCCGAAATCCGCTGGCATGAGGTTGCTATAAGTGCAGGTAAAGACCGTGTACGGCGGGAATTAAGGGCGGACAGTTGGGGCAGACAGCCCCGGTAGCGCAGGGCGGTTTACACAGTGCAGCACAAAGGCCACCACGGGCGGTGGTGGCCTGTGCGGGGTGAGGTCTTAGGCGGCGACCAGTTCGCCGCAATCCTGGGTGGCGACGATGGCGCAGGCGGCGTTGACAATCAGGGTTCCCAGCTCGACGCGAGCGTCCATGAGGCGTTCAAATCCGTCGAAATCCTCAAACTCGCAACCGACTCCGTAGTCGTCGTAAGCGTTGTTTTCTTCGAGGTTGGCCTCGGAGATGGCGCGGGCGGTGTCAGCGTCGAACAGTTCGAGCTTTTCAGGGGTGAGGGAATCAACGTGCAGGCAGTCAATAGCGGTGCGGTGAACATCCTCCAGGAACTCGGAGGGGGCCGGGTCGCACGGGTCAGCGTCGGCAAAATCTGCTTCCCATGCGCGGTAGTCGTCAACGATGGTGCGGGCGCTTTCGATGGTGATGCCGGTGAAGAAATCCTGTGCGGTCATGGTGTGAACCTCTTTCTGTGTTCGGCCCCTGTGTGGGGCGTTGATGTGGTGTGTGCTCCCTGCCTTGGGAACGATTTAATCTTCACATTCGGCGGGCAACCCCGGCCCGATACTCGGTATGGGTGCTGTCGGCGGGGTGGGTAAATATGCAGGTGCCAGGGGGTAAAACATGCTTGTCTGTGGCGGACAGTTGGGGGCGTCGGCGCGTGCATTACAGCCTGCACCACACCCTGAACCACACGCTGTAATGCACGGCGCACCACACGCTGCATCACATGCTGCATCACACGCTGTAATGCAGACTGTGGTGCACGGTGTGGTGCAAAGAAGAAGCCCCGGCCTTTCAGCCGGGGCGGGGAGGGGGATTAGTAGCGCAGGTCAGTCTTTTCAACTGGCTGTCCATTGACCAACAGGGACTTGCGGTAGAAGCCAGCACGCGCCCAGCTGCCTACTTTCAGGCGGCCATTCTTGGAGAGGCGCACGCGGCGAGTCTCGCCGTCCTCAACGGGTTCGATGGCGGTGAAGAATACGGTGTAGCCGCTGCCGTTGTCTACGCGGTCATCCTCGTAGCACACGGTCTTGCTCTTGCGGGTCTCGCGCAGGGTGACCGTCTTGGCAGTGACCTTGACGACCTCTAGGACTACGGTGTCGGTGACCAGAGTGTGCTCCAGGAAGTCGCCCACCTTGATGTGGTCGCGCAGGTCATTCATCGGGGTGTTCAACTTGTCGCCGGGAGTGATGGTCTGCTTGGAGATTGCCGGGTGGTTGGAGATGGTCGCTGCGGTCATGGTGTGAACCTCTTTCTGTGTTCGGCCCCTGTGTGGGGCGTTGATGTGGTGTGTGCTCCCTGCCTTGGGAACGATTTAATCTTCACATTCGGCGCGAAAACCCGGCCCGATACTCGGGGCGGATGCCGTCAGTAGGGTGGGAAAACGTGCAGGTGGAAAGGGGTAAAACGTGCTTGTTTGTGGCGGACAGTTGAGGGCGTAGGCGCGTGCATTACACGCTGCACCACACTATGCACCACACTATGCACCACAGTGCGTAGTGCAGGCTGTGGTGCAGGCTGTGGTGCAGGCTGTGGTGCAAAGAAAAAGCCCCGGCCCAAACAGGCCGGGGCACACACATCACACCGTGGCAGCAGGCAGCACGCTAAGCCGCCGCGCGGGAGAAACCCTCCTCATACTCAGCCCGGGTGCCGCACAACTTGTCGGCCTCCTCCTGCGACATAAGGAACCCGTCGGCTTCCGCCTCATGCAACGTGTCCAGTGCCGCTTCCAGTGCCTCGCGGCCCTCGTCAATGTCACGCCACGCTCTAACTGTTTCGCTGTACCGCTCTAGGTATTCGTCGGCGGTGACGACAGTTGCGTTATCCCGGCCGCCGTTGATGAAACCAAAAGCGAAACTGTTAACCCGGTTGTCTTCCTCGTCTGGGGCGCTGGCGTGCAGCTGGATTAGAAACATCCCGTCGTTGTTCTCGAACTTCTCAATGCCGCTTTTGTTGAGCCGTTCGGTGACTCCCTCAACGTTGTCCAAGCCCTGAATCGAGCCGGAGACCTGGTTAACCGCATAGGTGGCGCACTGCGCGGCCAGCGCATCTTTTGGCTTCATGTGCAGAAACTCGTCCTCTACCTGCTTGCGTGCCAGGCGTACCGCCTGTGCGGCGCACACAATCAGATGCACGCCCCAGCGCCACTGGCAGTGCATTGCACGGCGATCGCGGGTGGGGCCGCTAAATTCGCGCACCGGCTCGGCGTTGGTATATCCGACGATCATCTTTGAGCGTTGACCCATGATGGTGACCTCTTTTCTGTGTCTGGCCCCTGTGTGGGGCGGTTGGGTGCTCCCCTTGTTGGGAACGATTTAATCTTCACATTCGGCGGGAAAGGCTGGCCCGAAACGTAGGGTGAGTGTTTGCGACAAGGTGGGTAAATGTGCAGGTGATAAGGGGTGGTTCGGGTTTGTCTAGGGCGGACAGTTGGGGCTGTAGGCCCGTGCATTACAGCCTGTAATGCACGCTGCACCACACGGGCGTAAAGCACGGTGTAATGCACACAAAGAAGCCCCGCCGCACACTGCGGCGGGGCGGGGCCGCGTGGGCTACCAGGTAGCAACCTCCACAGCCTGCGGGGCGGTGTTCTCCCCAATCTCCCACAGGTTGGTCTCCTGCATCTGCGGAGTCAGGGACACCATGCGCTCAATCAGATCGCTAATGAACCGCTCGGCTTCGCTTCCAGTCCAATCCACAGCGTCGCACGCCTGATAGCGGTAGCACTGGGCGGCGGAGATGATCTCAAACGGCGACCACTTGGTGTGGCGTGGCAGGGAATGCTCGTAGGGGTATTCCTCCTCCTCGTCGTATCGGTCGAAGACGGCGCGGAGGTTAGCGTCTCGCAACATTTGCCCAAACTCGGCGGCGTTGGAGTCGTCAACCTCATGGAACTGGCCATCTGGGGTGTAGTAGCGCACCTTGTTTCCCTGGGCTTCCCGCAGGGACGTGGGGGCAATGTCGAGCTGTTCCGGGTGGGCGGCAGCGTGGACTAGGACTCGGATGTGCTCGTCGCAGACAGTGAAGCAAGACATGGTGTGAACCTCTTTCTGTGTTGGCCCCTGTGTGGGGCGTTGGTGTGTTGTGTTCTTCCCTTGTTGGGAACGATTTAATCTTCGCACCTGGCGGGAAACCCCGGCCCGATACTCGGTATGGGTGCTGTCGGCGGGGTGGGTGAACGTGCAGGTGAAAGGGGGTAAAACGTGCGTGTCTGTGGCGGACAGTTGGGGGCGTAGGCGCGTGCATTACGTGGCGTAAAGCACCGTGTACTACACGCTGTAAAGCAGGGCGTAAAGCAGGGAGTAAAGCAGGGAGTAAAGCAGCCTGGGGTACGCGGGCGTAAAGCACGCTGCACCACAGTGCGTAATGCGGCCTGTGGTGCAAAGAAAAAGCCCCGGCCTTTCAGCCGGGGCGGGGAACTCGGGGGCTACTGGTTGCCGTCTTCGAGAAAGTCATTGAGCTTGTTGCGGAGGGTTACGGCTTCCTCGCGGCTAATGTTCAACACAGACCATTGACCGCCGCCGTATTGCCCACCGCCGATTAGAATTCGTACATCAATTTCGTACTCTTGCCAGATCTGCTTGGCGGAACAGACCTCAATCGGGCGGGTGCTCACTGCTGCTCCTTTGCGTAGTTGTGGGCGGCTGCCAAGGCGAGGGAAATAGCTTGCGCTTCCTCTGGACTGCGAGCGGCCTGGCCGTGACGGTCAGTAAACAGCACATCCCCGCCGAGTGCAGCACCTACCTCAACAGTGTCGGTGCGCCAGACCCGATATTCCACGCCGTTGAGGGAAACAACATCATCGTGTGCGGGCAGGGTGGCAGTCTGATTCTGATTGGTCATGGTTTCGTTAAATCCTTTCACTACTTCGGTGTTCTGGGCGTGGGGGCGAGCCTAGGAGGCCTCCGGCTCGCGGGTGTTGTCGGCGACGAAGAACTCCTCCCGGTTCAGGTTGGTGAGAATGCCGCGCAGTAGGCGCTCAACCTGGCGCTCGGTGTCGCCGGTGACGTTAAACGATTCGGCAACCTCACCCGTGGCGATGCTGGTGATTTCCAGGAATCGTTGGGGCTGGGTGGTCTTGGTGGTCATGGCGCGTTCCTTTCTTTGTTTTCTTCGGGGTAAATGATGTGGTGGCTCCTTGTCGTTGGGAACGGTTTAATCTTCGCACGGTAGCCACGTGCGGTGCCCGACACTTGGCGAACGCACTCACGCCAGTGCGAAAAGCGTGCAGTTAAGAAGCAGTAGCGCGGGCTTGTCTGGGGCGGACAGTTGAGGCTGTAGGCCCGTGCACCACACCCTGTAATGCACGGTGCACCACAGGTGCGTAATGCAGGCTGCATCACGGGGTGTAAACCACGCTGTAAAGCACCGTGGGGTACACCAGTGGCGCGAAAACCCGGCGTTGTGGGGAAGTAAAAGCACCCCGGCCGAAACAGGTCAGGGTGCTTTGCGCTGTGAGTGCCTAGTTAGCGTCCACAACGATTGGGTAATAGTCGGGGTGGTCTTCGGTGGTGGCTTTGCCCTCGATGTGGAGTCGGCCCCATTCAAGGCATTTCTCGTGATGGGCGGCGTGTTCTTCGCAGAGGACGTATTCAGTGTTGGTGGCTTCCCTGTTGCAGTGGCTGGATCGGCATTCCATGATGTTGGCCCCTTTTTTGGTGGTTGTGGGTGGATTGTTTTGCGTATCTAGCCCCCAGGCGGGGCGTTGGCTCCCTCGGTGGGAACGGTTTAATCTTCGCACCCTCCTGGAAACCCTGGCCCGAGACCTGGGGGAGTGCTGGTACGCGGGTGGGTGGCAGGGCGTGGGCCATGCCGGACAGTTGGGGCTGACAGCCCGCGCACCACGGGGATGTAAAGCACGATGCAACACACAGCGCACTGCTCCGAATGTAGGGCGCAGCCTGCACCCCACGAGGCGGCTGGGGGAGCACCCACCCTACTGCGGCGCTGTGTGGCCGTCTAACGGGTTGGGGCACTGCCGGTGGCCCACTGGGCGGGTGTGGGGCTGTTAGCGCCTCCAGTGGCCGTGTGGGCGGGCTAGTGGTCTTCGAGCTGGCGGGCGGTCTCGGCCGCGTCGGAGGGTTTGAGCACGGTGGAGGTTCCCCCGTAGTCACCTGCCGGGTCGCCACCCGTGGCCGACGAGGTCTGCTCGGCTGCTTCGGCCGCATACATCGCCGCTGCCGGGTCGGTGGCCTCCAGCCCGGCCAGGTGCATGTCGGCAAGGGCTTGCACGGCAGCGTCCACAGCGCGCTGCCGGGTGTCTTCGGCGGCGGCAACCACGCGGGATGCCTCGGCAAGGCTGGGGCCGTCGCCGGTGTTGAACATGCCTGCCAGCCGGTTGCGCACGGCGGTGGCCACACCCCGGCTTAGAGCTTCGGCGACCTGCTTGTGTCGCCACAGGGCGGCGGCCTGGCCGGTTAGTTGGGTGCCGTGTCGGTTGTGGTCGTCGCGGGTGTAGTCGGCGGCGCGGGCGGGGCTGGGCACGGCTGTGCGTGCCCCGTTGGCGTAGGTGCGGTTGAGGCGGGCGAGTTGGGATTGGCGTGACATGCCGGTCGCGTCGTTGATGGTGGCCCAGGTGTGGCCGATGGTGCGCGCAATGGCGATGGCTGCGGCGGTGGTGTCGGTGGCCTGTTCCTGGGCGCGGCGTGCGTCGTGTTCGGCGGCGTGGGTGGCGCGCAGTGCGGCGCGGGCAGCGTCCCACTTGTCGCGGCGTTTGGTGTTGGTTGGCGGCAGGGTCAGACGGGCGCGTTTGACGCGCTCGACAGCGGTGGAGCGGTTGATGCCGCCCAACTCTTCGCTGATGGCGTTCCACGGTAGGGCAACCGCACGGGCGGCGTGGATTTCGCGGGCGGTGTCGCCGGTGGCGGCGCGGGCGGCGGTGCGGGCGGATTCCTCCGCATCGAGGGCGGTGTGCAGCCAGGGCACCACGCGCTGGCGGGCGCGCTCCAAAGCGGTCAGGGTGGCGGTGGTGTCGGTGTGGTTGCCGCTGTCTGGGGTGTGGGACATGGGCTGGCCTCCTGGTGGTTGGATGCGAACACCCGCCAGCCTAGACGCTGGGTGTGCACTACACCCCGCATGTGTGGTGCAGCCTGCACCCCACATCACCCCGGTAAGGCCACCCCACCCTCACTGCGAACCCACCCGCCCATGACGGGTGCAGCCTGCGCCCCACACCAAGCGCCGCGAAGCCAGCCCCACACGCCAAGGCCACCGCCGCATGAGGTGAGGCCGCGCGGCCGGCGGAGCGCACGCCCCAGCGGCTCGGAGCGACCCGACAGGCAAAGCCTGCAACCAACCCGCCAGGCGGTTGGTGGACGCTCGGAGGGTAGGCCCCGCCAGGGCACACCACAGGGGGTGGTCTTTGGCCCTCCCGGCAGGGAGCCTGCGCGGCGAGCGCGCACACCACTGGTGGTGGGGGAGTGGGGTGCACCCCACGGTGGGGAAAGGGGGTCTGGGGCACGCCCCAGTAGTTGGCGGCGCGACCGCACACGCCAGCGTCGGCGTGGCCAGCGCGGGCGACCGGGGTGGTGCCTAGTTGCGGCCGAAAGCGACGGTGACCTGAACGGGTCTTTGTCGGGTACGTGGTTACTGCTTTAAGCACCCGTCAACCCCGTGGGGGTTTTGGGTGCTCTCGCAGGACGGGCGGTGCGGCACATGGTGCTGGCACGTGGCCCGTCCTGCTCGATGCTAGGGGTTTCGGTCTGCTGGTTTTGGTGCTGGTGTGTGGGTGGTTGACACACCCGCCCCGCAGGGGGTTGGGTGTGTCCGCTTCGCGTCGGGCGGTGGTCGGTTGGTTTCGGTGGAAACCGTGTGGCCCGACGCTTCGCGCGCTGGTGGTTTCGGTCTGCCAATTTTTTGGTGCTGGTGTGTGCGGGGTGTGCCAGCCTTAACCCCCGTGGGGGGTTGCGGCTGGTGCCCCACGGTGGAGGGGTCGGGGTGTGCCCTTTTTCGCAGGGTGGGTTGTCGGTCTTCTGGTTGGTTGTTGGTTGAGGGGGCACACCCCTCCAGGCGGCATGGCGGGTAAAAGGGCGTGGGGCAGCGCGACCGCACACGCCAACGACGGGTTTTCTTTGCGGGCAAAAAGGTTGGTGGGTAGTTGCGGGAGTCCCCAGGCGGCCTTTGCGGTGAGGTTCGTGGTCGTGCGATTGGTGTTGTTGCGTGGTGGGGATCGAAACCTGGGTTTCGGTGTCTGCGCGGCGTGGCCACGCCAACGACAAGACTTCCCTGCGGGCAACAGGGTTGGGTGCTGGTAACCCCGTCTGCTCCGGGGGTGTGCTTCCAGTGGCTAACTACTTGTGGGAGCCTACTGGGGAACACCCCAAAAGGCGGCGCTTTTCCGTTGCGCAACCCACTGGGTCGCCCACCCAAATCGGCCGGGCGCGGGGGGCGCGGGGGCGCGCCCGGCCGAGCCGCAACCACCGTTTCGGCACAAGCCCCCAATGGCCTAAACCAGCCGAGCTGGCGCACCCACCGCATGAGGCTTTCTCCAAGAAGCAACCCACGGTGGAACACCACCGAAGAAAACCCCCAAACACGCCCACAGTGATCACGCCCAACCAACCCTATCGTCGGCGTGAAAACCAGGCGCAACATCCACCCCGTTTCGGCCTCTTTTCCAAAGCCCTGCGCCGTCGCCGCACAGCGAACACCAACCACCAAAAAGACTGCGACTCCCGCAACCACAACACCACCCAGTTGCACGCTGTCCAAGCCTTAACGTTGGCGTGTGCCGCCGCGCACGAACACCCCACCGGGGTGTGAGTCCTGACACCACCGTCCACGACGGTGCGTGACAGGCCCGAGTCCCCGCCCGGCAAGGCAGGGAACTTGGCACAGCGAAACCCCCACCAGGGGTAAGCCGTGCCGACCCTGCCGCGCCAGGGGACGAGTCGGGAACTTTTCAACCACAGCCAACCCGGCACCAGGCGCAGCACACCCCGATGAAGCCAACTTTGCCCACAGGCAAAAGCAGGCATCACTCGGGGGCAGCAAGCCCCGGGTAGGCAAGGGCGCAAAAGGCCCGAATCCGAACCACCAACCCAACAAGGGCAACCCAACGTCAGCCCAAAAAAGGCTGCTGGGTTTCGTTGTTGGTGGTGGTGAGGATAGTTGTCTGTAATGCGGGGTGTGGTGCTGGCCGTGTTTGTTGGGTGTTGGTGCTGGTGGTGGCGTTGACCTGGTGTGTTACGGTTCCGGCCAGGGGGTGGCCGGGTGGGTGGCCGGGTTTGAGGTACACTTGTGTAATGTTCGTTGGGGTACACCGCGTGCTGCGCTGTGTAGTGCGGTGTGTGCCCCGTGGGGCATTACGTTGTGCGGTGGATGCGAGTCTGCTGCCAGGGTGGTGCACTCGTCTGAAACGGATCGGTTTTGTAAGCGTCAACAGTGTTGGATGTGAGGTTTCGTGGCTCGAATAATCACCGTTAAAGAACAGGTGGAGCGTGAGGTTCCTGCCGTGCCCACAGAAGACTTTTTGGGGCGCATGAAACGTAAGGCTTCGTCCTCGTCTTCGCGTGCCGAATACTCGGGTCTTCACTACAACGACGGGTGGCGCAGAAACAGTGACGATCAACTGCTTTTAGAGTCCGTGACACGCCTGGGTGCCATGTCCATGCGGCAGGCTCACCGATACATCTATCCCACCTGTTCCTGGCGTACGGTTCGCAAGCGAATCAACTACATGGTGCAGGCCGGTTTGCTGGCTCGAATGGACTCCGTTCTGTGGGCCGGAGTCATCATCTATCCCACCCCGGCAGGCAGGCGTGCAGGAATCCCCGACGAGCACTCACCACTGCGCTCAATGGAACCGCCCGCAGAGTCGTCAATGATGCACCGACTCCTCGCCGCAGAGTACGCGCTGACCTACATTGCAGCGGGTGCCACCATCATCACTGAACGCGAGGCGCGCGCCTTTGAAAACGGTGATGCAATCCTCAACACCGAAGCCCGCGATCACTTCCTCTACAACCTTGGTGTGGTGCGTGGCGGCAACGGTGAGCGCGGCGTAAATCCCAGTGCCGATGTGGTCGGCAACAAACAGGTGGATCGGTGGCTCACCCTGCCGTTGAAAGACGGCCACACCAACGTTCGCATCCCTGATTTTCTGGTTGTCACCAAACGCGGTGAGCTTCGCGCCGTGGAGGTCGAGCCAACTCCTAAAGCGCCATCACGCGCCCGCTCGATTCTTACCGGCTATAGGGAGCATTGCCTACAGCACAATCCGGTGCCGCGCGGGGCGGACTACACGTTGAAAACCGCTGGCGCACACTACGGTCAATTCCAGTCCGTGCAGTGGATTGTCAGCGACGCGGTAGACACCCAAATGCGCGGTCACTCCTCCGGTTTCAACCCGATTACCGGAAAGCCGGATAAAGGTCTGGTGCGCGAGGTGTGGGACGCATCCTCGTCCACCCACCTGTTCTTCCAAAACGAGTCCTCCTGGTCGCTGGACAACCCCAACTGGCCGGTGTCGGTATTGCCTTTGGATGTAAGCGCAGACGCGGGCCTGGAATACGCCGTGGCGCAACGCAACCTGCCTGCCACCTACCGCACCTCAATGGTGTCGTGGCGCGTGTGGCGGGAACTGTGGCAAAAGGACATGGCAGGCGAGGAAGATCCAGTCCCGTTTACCCAATGGATTCGCTTCCCCGGCGTGCTCGCTGAATGCCGCAAACACTCCGCATAACCCCACCCACCGTCTCCAGCACTATTGCCGGGCCGGGCGGTGTCGCCGGTTTGTAGGGTGGGTGCCACACACCAGATAGCCACAGCAGAAAGGACACGCACCCTTAATGTTCAACCGCGACATGAATACCGACCCGCTAGGCGAATACCGGCCCCCGCTGCGCAACATCGCTGCCGGTGTGCACGGCACGCCAGCCCAGGCAAGCGTGCTTGTCGCAGCTGCTGCCGTAGCAGTCTTGGTAGCACTGACAGTGGCCTATGCGGCCGGGGCCATCTCCCAGCCGGTGGCATGGGTGGTGCTGGCTGTCGCGGCCGTGGCAATGGTGGGCGGCTGGTGGCTGTCCTACCGGCTGGTGGATGCGGCAGGAAACTAACCGCACCCGCCCGGGCGGCACACGCGGAACCCACCCCAACGAGCGCGTGTGCAGACCGCTTCCCACGGGCGGCAAACCTGTGTGACAGCCCCTGTGCGGTCAGGGTGGGTTGGCCAAACACCCCCCGTGTGCACACTGTGCTGACACACTGAAAAGCACAACCCAACAACCACTACAACCGGCACCGTCGGGCGGACAGTTCCCGCTTCGCGCACCGCGTGCCAGGTAAGGATTCGCCATGAGCCGTGAAGCCAGAAACACCGTCATAGCTTTTTGTGCCCTGATGCTATTCCTCCTCGTGGAGGGAGGCCTTTTCGTAGCAGGCTTTGCCGAAATCATTGACACCGAAACCGCCATCACGTGGGCGGCTCGCCTGGTGCTTGTGCCGGTGGCCGCAGCAGTAATCTACGTGGTCTACCGACTGCTCGACGAGGCGTACCTGACGCTGAAAATCCACCGCGAAGACACCGCCGAGCACTAAACCCACCCTCGTATCGTTGGCGTGGTTGCCCGCGCGATGCGCACCCGGGGAGGGTGTGCACACCCTCCTGGGAGACTAGACGGGTGAGAAGAATCGTTGAGTGGAAAGGCAACCAATGGGCTTAATGGGCTTGGGAAGTTCCAAAGACGACAAAGAGGACAACAAAGACAGCTCCAACGGCTGCGCCGGAGTGCTCCTGGGCGCTGTGGTGATTGTGGCGCTGCTGGCCCTGGTGCCACTGGCAGTGTTCCTTTTTCCCATCTTTGCAGTGGTGGGTGAGCGCCGACTGGTGCGCCTGTCGCGCTGGTGGATGGCAACCGGCATCGCCACCGTCATCGGGTTGGCAGCAGCCGGATTCAACCTCACCCGCTGGCTCGGGTGGTTTTCCTCCGCCCCCGCCCTACTGTGGGGCAAAATGCTAGGAGCGGACAGTCCCATCGGACTGTTTGCCCACTGGGGCAAGGTCAACGCCCAAGAACCGCACCTCAACCTCGCCCTACAGCACATTTTGACCTCCGTGCCACTGGCACTGTTTGCGATGTGCTTTTGGTGGTGGTGGCGCAGCTACGCCATGAGCCTGCGCGCCGAGCATGAGGGCGAGCAGTACTCCAACCAACGCCCGGTGGGTTGGCTGGACAAGCGCCGCATCGAGCGCAACACCGCCGCCCTCCAGGAGGGTTCCTGGTCGAACAAAAACGACGGGAAAGTCGCTGTTGGCATCGGAAAGTACGGTGAAGTTGCCGACGTTGACCTGGGCGAATTGAAGAAAACCGTGCTGGTGGTGGGTACTTCCCAGTCGGGTAAAACCCGCCAAGCCAACTCCCTGGCCGCCCAGCAGGTAATGAAACTTGGCGGGGCCAACATCACCATCGACTGGAAAAACGATGAAGCGTTAGCGCAGGCGAAAGCCGAGCTTGCCCGCCAGCGGGGAGTGCCGTTTTTGCACTTCAAGATGATTCCCCGCGCCGGAGGAAACTACACCGCCCCGCACCCGTATGCGCCGGATAGGCCAGCCCACTACGACCCGCTCATGCACGGCAACGGCTCGTCCAAGGCAGCCATGCTGCTTGACTCGGTTGACCGCGAGGGCGACGCGGCAGCCTACGCCCGCACCGCCAATGAGGCGGTAAAACTCGCCTACGATATTGCTGCGCTCAACGGCTACGACCAGCGCCGCGACCGGCGTGGCCACCCAATTGGTGGCTTCATGCTTCTAGCGCGCATGCTGGAGCCAGAGTTCCTGGTCAAAGCCGGTAGGGCCGTGACCATTGAGAAAGTAAAAAAGGTTAACCCGTTCCTATCCGACCAGGCTGCCGAAGCCAAGGTTGATGCCATCCACGACCGCATTGGCTCCTTTGAGCAGGATCTGAAAGAGCGCGGCTCGCTGTTGTCCAACTCGCTCAACAGCGTGCGCTCCACCGTCTCCAGCTACATCAACGACTCCTCGGTGGGGCCGTTTTTGTCCCCCGGCTCAATTCCCAGCCTGCGCATCGACTTGGTGCGCGCCATTTTGCGCAACGAAATCATCGTGTTTTCCCTCGACGCCCAGGAAGACCCGAAAATGGCAGCCATGATCGGCACAATGGTGCTCCTCGATCTGCAAAACGCGGTATCCACCCTGCGCAACAGCCACACCCTGCTGGCTGACCTGGAAAACGACCCCGATGCAGACTTCGATGGGGAGGAATCCGTGTGGAACCCGGTGGTACTGCAAATTGAGGAGCTGTCGGCGGTGCAGTCGCCAGCGGCGGCCACCGCAATGCTGGGGCTTTTCAACAAGTCCGCTGACGTGGGTGTGCGCCCCATCATCTCCACCCAGTCGCTGGCAGATATTGAGGCTGTAGACGGCACCGGCGTGTGGCTGCGCCAGCTGATGGCCCAGCTTGACCACCTAATGACGTTGCAGCTGTCGGAGGCGAAAGACGCGGAGAAAGTCGCCGCCTTTTCCGGCATGGTGCAAAAGAAGATCGCGATGGAAACCAAGGAAGTCTCCCACAACCGCACTGGCCTGTTCCAGGGCGCGGCAGCAGCAGGCACCATCCGCTCCACCACCGAAGACCGCACCCGCATCGGCCAGGCGGAAGCACTGCGCTTAACCCGCGTTACCCCAGACAACCCGGCCGAGTTTTTGTGGGTGTCGAAAGTGCCGGAGTTTACCGCCGTACACACCAACACCCCAGAGGGGCCAAACAACTGGGCAGAACACTTGAAGCTGGTGCCGGTACACGAGCGGCCCCACAAGTGGAAGTCCTGGGGCAGCCGTGAGTTCGTCGAACAGTCCCGCCAGCAGCGCGACGAAACGTTTAGCCACATGCTCGACGATTTGCAGCACAACCCCGTAGTCCACCGCCTGACCAGCACCGCGCGTGCGGAGGAAGCAGTGCAGGTGGAACAGACCATCGGCCAAGCCCGTGCAGCCAATGCAGCGCCAGAGCCTGTAGCGGACAGTCAGCTCCAGGAGCCGTTCGGTGAGGATGTGGCCCCACAGCCGGAGGAAGAACACGATGATGTGTTTAGCCCAGTTGATGATGGTGGCGACGATGACTTCGACTTCACCGACTCCGATCGCGACGATTTCCCAGACCCGCAGCCGCGCCAGCAGTCCCGACCGGCACAAACGCGGTCTATTGCGGACACGCTCGACGACGATGACGACCCTTTTTAGACGCTGCCGGGGTGTGCACACCCTACCGATACCCTGATGAAGCGAAGCCAACCACGAAAGGTGCCTAATGACTCGACCACACAACAGTGCCGTTGACGGTCTGGAGATACCGGACGCGTTTGTGCTGCCGGAGGGTGTGCGACTCTACAGCCCACCCGGGGCTATCCGCATGCCGGAGACGACGTTTAAGAAGTTTCGTCCCATGCACGAAAACTCCCAGCACACCAAACACGTCTTTGACACCCTGCTGGAACCGTCCCGACAGGCCGCTGATGCCGCAGCAGCAGCCCAGACGGTGGAGTTCACCCCCTACCAGCCAGACGAGCGCGACAAGCCCTCATTCCCCAACAAGGCACTGCCGGTCAAAGACCCAGCCGACAACGCTGGCAACCTCGTTGAGGGCGTGCTGTTTATTGAAGACGATGGCACCCACCAGTATTTGAACCTGGAGGAAAACCCCAAGCGGCAAGGCACCTACATCGCCCTTGGTGAGGACGGCCAACCACTCCTCGATGGCACCGGCCCCAGGGCCAAGCACATCATCACCGACGCAGACGGCCACGTCCTACCACCCAAAGAAACCTGGTTTAACAAGGTCAAAGGCAAACTAGCCAACAGTGATGGTGCCCAAGGCGACGACGATCCGGTCACCGTCTACACCAAAGAGGGCATCCCCCTGGGAGACTTCGACGTTGTAGCCCCCGGCCACACACCCTCCGACGGGCGGGGCAGGCGCGGAAACCGCATCGCCGCCTACCTGGCAGGCGCTGGAGTCCTGGCGGGCGCATTCATCGCCGTGGCAGGCGTGATGGTGGGCCGCTCCGCTGTGCCCGCAGAGGGCCAAATCACCCCAGAGGAAGCCGAGAACTTCCACCTTGCACAATTTCCCACCAACGCCGCCGCCGCATTCGGCGAACACTACCTCACCTTGTGCCTGACCCACCCGCAGTACAAGGAAGACATTGAATCCCGCAACGAAATGATGGCTGGCATGGAAGCCGAGGGCGTTGCCACCAACTGCGGCTGGGAGAAAGGCGGCCAAGCCGTGGCCGTTAACTCGGTAACATTCAACGGCCAGGTCGAAGAACGCGAGGAGTTCACCCGCGAAGACGGCTCCCGCGTGGCCTACATGGGCTTTTTCGTCACCATGAGCGACGGGCGGCACTTTACCGCCACCCTGCCCATCTGGTCTGGCACCAACGAGCAGGAGCGCCCCGCCTACTCGATTGTTGGCCCCGTGGGCATGTCCGCAGCCACCGCCGTGGGCACCAGCCCTGACATGAGCTTCAACCAGCCAATGGATCGTGCTTTGGCAGGTGAGCTGGAGCCAACGTTGAGCACATTCTTCGACGCGTGGGCAGATTCTGACGCGCAGGACCTTGACGCTATCCTCTCCACCGACGCAACCGGCGAGGCCCGCTCCGGCATGGATGGTGCGCTTGCAGATCCCGAGTTCACCGACATTAAGGTCTACCCAGCCCGCCAGCCAGACAAGACCGATGGTGATACCGCCATTTGGAACTATCAGCAGGGAGACCGAGTGTACGCATTCGTCAACCTCACCTGGAATGTGTCTGACGAGGCAGGCGGGCATGAACAGCCCACCGGCTACCGCATAGGTTTGGTCTACAACGGTGGTAAGTGGGAGGTTGAATCCCTGGACTCCGGCGTGGTTACCACTGGCGATGGCGGCGGGGACAGCTCCGGCAGCAAGGGCAGCAAGGGCAGCAAAGACCCCAACGCGAAAAACGACTCCGGCAACGTTGGTGGCGGATTCAGCGGCGGGTTCAGCCCTCTAGGCGAGGGGGACTCCGATAAGGCGAAGCCAGTGGAAGACAGCGACAGTGAGGACTCCTCCTCCGGTGGTAGTGCCGCAGACCACGGGTTTAGCGACACTAAAGACAGCTCGGACAGTGAGGACTCCTCCTCCGGTCGTGGTGATGGCCCCACCCAAAAAACACCGGGGGCTACCGCCAATGAATCGTTAGGGGGTGCCACTGCGTAATGGATGGCTAAAACGCAGGTGTAAATCGCATCCCCGCAGGTCGGTGGGGGTGTGCACACCCATATGACACACTTTTACATGCAGGAGCCGAACACCCACGATCATCCGAAAGGAAACCTCCAGATATGACCTTTGCACCCACCCCAGAAATGGCCAACCGATTCATTCTTGCCCAGTCCTTTGATTCGGGAGCCGAGGGCAGCGGCGATGCTGGCTCCATTGTCGGAGCACTTGAGGAACTATCCCAGCAAGCAACTGCTATCAGCGTTGCTGCCATCATCCTTGCTTTTATCCTTTCCGCCTTGTGGGTTGGATTTACTATGTTCAAGGGCGGTTCCATCGGACAGGCCTTTACAGGAGTTGCCGTCATTTGTGTGGTCGCCCTCCTCCTGGGCATAGGCCCCCATCTGATTGGTTGGTTTGTTGGCATGGGCAATTCTCTCACTTAGCAGGCTGGCACCTCCGCACAGCAAGAACCATTGGGGGAGGGGCTTTAGGCCTCGTCCCCATTTCTATATCTAAGGGGACTATGCAGTGAACGAAGAGTATTTCGACTACACCGCAGTCAAACGCCATCGAACGCGTATTTGGCGAATTTCTGACTCGATCAGCCTAGCCAAGTGGGGCGGACTCGACCTCTTCGCCGTTGGCGCTGCCTTTGGTGCTGCTATTGTGCCCACCCTCCTCTTAGCGATCCCCGTAACGCTGCTGCGATTTCCCACAATGGTTATTTGCAGCTTCTTCTTCGTCGGCTTCGGCTACTGGGTGTACTCGAAGCTGACCCAAGAAAACGTCAAAGACACCCCGTTTACCATCGGCAAAAAATGGTTCATGCGCCGCTTCCAGCCGCGTAAATACATCCAGGCTATCGGCGCAGACTTTGCCCCCGATGACCTCCAATGGCAGGTCATTTTGTGGCGGCCACACTGGGCACCTGTACGCATTGGCGATATTCGACGCTGGGAAAGCTACGACCCAGCTCCCATTGGTGAGGTGCTGCGCGAAGACCTTGATGTAACCGGAGCAGGTGAACTGGTGGACTGGAACCGCCACTTTTACTTCGATGAAGAACCCGACTTTGACGACGAACCTGAAACTGTCGATGAACAACCGGCCCACACAGGGCGCGACCGTTCCTAAACCACGCACACACTGTCAACCACCACAGAAAAGGAACACCTAATGACTACCACCACAGCAGACCAGGATAAGGCAAAAAACAAGGCGTTTGAGGACAGTAAAGCCCGCGCCCGCGAGGCACGTAACGCGCGAAACAAGCACGAGAACGAGTCCAGCCTGGGTGAGAAAGTCTCCGACTGGTGGGATAAAAAAGTCGCCAGCAAAAAAAAGAAAAAGGAAGCTAAGCCCCGCAAACGCAGGCAGGATAAGCGCCGCATTGACTACCGCTACGCCCAGGATGATCCGTTCCTTTTCATTAAGGGAAAGTCCGTGTGGACAGGCGTTATCCTCAACACTACCTCCGACGATTTCACCTCCTACGCCAAGGAACTCTCCCTAGCCAACACCAACGTAGGGCCGTGGCGAGCATTATCCATCCATTTCGCCAACCAGCACAACGACAGTCGCGTCCAGTACCATTTGGTAACCCGCTTTGTTCCCCTCGATGTGTCCCGCTGGCGCGACCAGTACGTTAACAACATGTGGAATCCCACCGAACTGTTTAAGGGACTGGTGGATGAAAAAGTCGTCCCCCACATCGCTGAATCCACCCCAGAGCGCCGCCAGTACCTCCTGATCCGCTTGGGTGATTTCAAAGTGAAAGGCCGCAAAGACCCCATCAGTGCCGTACTGGGGACTACCGCAGCAGTCACCGAGGAAATCTTCGACCAGCGCGACCTGGCCCCATTTCGTGAAAAAGCTCGCGGTGTGCAGATGCTTATGGAGAGCCACGGCGCTACCGCAATGGAGCGAGCCGACCTGGCCTGGCTTATCCGAAAAGCCCTCATGGGGCACTATCCGGTAGAAAACGGCACTGGCGTTTCCCGCACCCGGCCGTGGCGTGGTGGCTATTTCGACGAGATCGTCAACTCGGGGTTGGAGGTATTCGACAACTACGTCCGTATTCCCAATCCCACCCCCAACAACGGAATGGGGGAGTACTCCTACACCACCACCTTGACCATCAACTATATTTCCCCGGTCATTCACTACAACTACTCCAACGCGTGGGGTAAAAAGCTACGCTCCATGCCACGCCCGGTAGACGTGTCCTGGCGCGGAACCATCATCTCCGCAGACGAGTGGAAAGCCCTCTCCAAGCCAGACATTGGCCGTTTGGAGGATGAAGCCAAAGAGCGCGACAAGGTTGGGGCCGCACCCTCATTGGCGTTTGACCAGAAATACGAAACCGCCGTCGGGTTGAAGCAGAAAAACGAAATCCAAGCCCAGCCCGTGTTGGTGTCCCAGCAACGTATTACTCTCTCCGCTCCCAGCCCAGACGAACTCAACTCCGTGGTGGGCGAACTGCAAGGACTTTTCGGAGACGATGCCACCCTGGAGCGCACAAAAGGCGTGCAAGGATACCTCCTGGAGGAGCAGCTACCTGGTGATATGACACCGCCACGAGTTGGCCCCGGTGGTTTGGGGCGCAACTTCCTCAACAAGTTCACCAACGGCGTAGACGTGGATGGTGAGCGTTGGACAGACCTGGAAGCACTCGCATTCGCCCGCCTCGACTCCAGCCCCTCGGTGGGAGACGATGTACGCACCAAGGGCGGACGCATGCAGGGCTGGCGCGGGTGGCCCATCGGCTACACCCTGTCCAACGGCGCGGTCGTGCACTTCGACCCGATTGTGCAGATGACTAAAAACTCCGGCGCAGGCACCATCATTATTGGTTCCTCCGGTGGTGGCAAAACCTCCCTGTCGCTGCTGCTGTTTTTCGTCGAATCCGAAGCGGGCGTGCAGTGTATTGCCATTGACCCGAAAGACGACTTCCAGAACTTTGTTTACTACCTTTCCTTTGGCGACCAGGTGCGTGAAGATGGCTTTATGGAGGCTGCCCGGGATGGCTCCCTGGGTATGCCAGGATCGCCGTTCCAGCCGGTTTTGCCGGAGTTCTGGGAGGAAACGTCCATGATCCACTTGGGTAACGGCACGCCAGGCATGCTCGACCCGTGGGCGATTACCAATGACTACAACTCGGGCGAGACGGCTGCGCGCGAAATCGTCAAGCTCGTCTTTGATGAACGTGACCAGGATGCACTCGACAAGGCTTTCCAAGCGATGCGTAAACGCTATTCGGAAACCGGCCGCATTCCGCGACTAGCGGAAATGCCGAGCTACCTGGGTGAGGAAATCGAACGCCTTGACCGTATGGAGCATGAGGCAGAAGCCTCCAAGGAAGCCCAAGCATTCCTCGCGCTGCGCGATGCGGTGGCAGCTATGCGCCGTGTGCAGGGCGCATTGGAGCGCGCCGCCTATCGCCAGTTCGGCAAGCTCATGTTCGGCCACACCCCCAATGCGGAAACCTTTGAGATTGGCCGCCGTCGCCGCGTCATCATCACGCTTATCGGCCTGTCTATTCCCGATGATAAATCGCCCGTGGAGGAATGGACGGAAGACCAGCGAGATGCTGCGGCCGCTCTACTATCGGCTATCCGCCAGCTGAAAGAAGTGTTTTCCCTTTCCAAGGATGAATACTCACCCCACCTAGATCGCAAGGGCGCACGTCCCCGCCTGCTCTTTGTGGACGAGGCCTACTTCATTACCGCATTCAAGGCTGGGCGCTCGATGCTTAACGTCTTTCTCCGACAAGGACGCTCCCGTTTCTTCGGCGTTGTGTTTATCTCCCAGCAGGCGAAAGACGTGAACGTTCTTAGCGACGAGAAACGCGACGATGACGAGGCAGAGACCAACCAGTTTCCCACCAAGTTTGTTTTCCGCCAGATGGGTAGCTCCGAGGCTCGCGACGCTTTGAAGCTACTGCGCTCATCCCTGGCGGACGAGGACAGCGAAGCTATGTCTGACCTGTCCGCCCAGCTGCTGCGACCGGAGGACGGCGGGCAGATGGAAGCTGGTGTGTGTGTCATGTCTGACGCGGACGGTCGAACCTCCATGTTGCGTGTGGATCGACTGTTTAGGGAACTTGTGGCCGCTGCCGAAACCAACCCTGGTGCGCGCTCCGATGCGCAATCGGTCTCGCTGTCTGCGGTGCCGAGCGACTGGCAGATCGACAACAGCACACGCGACGCGCTGCGAACCGGCGTTATCGCCACCGAAAAGGGCGAAGTACGCGAGGCTTTGACCCGCTACGAATACGACGAGTTCCAATACATTATGGACGGCGCAGAATAAACACCGCCCCAAAGCCCCGGTATTCCCGACCGGGGCTTTTTCATGCCCAAAGGGTGTGCACACCCTAATGAGACACTAGAACCCGAACCGAATAGACGGCTACACCGAAAGGACTGTGCATGTCCCTAACGCTTGCTCCCCAGCAGGAGGACGCACCCACCGCCCCCAGTAAGCCGCGCTGGCATAAACGCTTGTGGCAACGCTTCGCCGGAGACGACCCGATAGCGGCGTTTGCTTCGGCAGGCTCCTACGCGCTTGTTATCGGCTTGGTGGCAGTCGTGTTCAATCTCGCGGCGGCGTTGATTGTTACTGGCCTGGTGGCCACGTTCCATGCCCTGCGGTTTGGCTCCCGCCGTTGGCCGCAGGTGGTGGGCATGGCGATCTCTACTCTTGCGCTCCAGGCAGCGGTGGTGACTTTCTCGCTGCTGCTTACCCCACTGTTTGCTGTGAATGACAGCGAGGAGCTGGCAGGTGCTTTCCTTATCGCCCCGCTTGTTACAGCGCTGGCTGCCAAGATTGCGCCCCATAGGGGAGTGCATCTGGGGTGGACGGTAGCGCTATCCCACCTGCCTATGTGGGCGGGGTTGATGGCTTCCCCGTGGTTCCCCGCGAGCGTGAGCTGGTTGGCATGCCTGTCCACCGTTCTGGGTCTTCTGGTGGTGGTGATGCGTTCACGGTTCGCGCAGTCCGCACCATCTTCGGAGCGTAGGAAAGTTAAGCGACGTATCGCTAAAGCTGTCTCCGTCGGTTTTGTCGGTATTTTGTCGGCCTCCATGTTGACGTTGGCGACCTCCAACAATGAGGCGAAAGCCTTTGATATGACGTTCGGCCTTGGCGACAAGATGCTGTGCGGCATTGTCTCCCCATCCTTGTCTCCCGAGCCGGTGGGAACTGGCCCCGAGGGTTTCTTGGCTAACGGCAACCTAGCGGGACTAACCCCCAAGGATGGGGAAAGCACCCTGATGAACGTAGAAATGGAAGAATTTGAGGGAGGACAAGGACTCGACAAGTACACGCTGTTTGAGGTCGCCGGACTGCGTGGGTTGAACTATGTCAACTGGACTAGAGACAAAAAGGGCGAAAACACTAACTGTGCATTCCAACCGTGGGTGAGCGTCACCATCGGTGGATTCATCAACGGTTTGGGTTTGATGGGTCTGCAAGCTGTTATTGCCCTTAAAGAGTTTTCGCAGGTAAAAAACCCGTTTGAGCCGTTCTATTCTTCGTTTACCCCAGCTGTCTCCATGATGGCTAACTTGATGATCGGGTTTGCCAGCATTGCTTACATTGCCGGTCTCGTAGTGTTTGCTTTCCGCATGTTTAAAGGCAAAAACAGCCTGCAATACGCCTCGCGTAATGCAGTCGGCGCGGTAATGACTGCTTTCATCGCCGCGATAGCGTATGGCGGTTTGAGTGCTGGGGCCACCTGGAATGCCCCCAAGGGCAACGGTTTCTATACAGTCATGTCATGGCTGGATAAGACAGCAGGCACCGTCAACGCTGGAATCTCCAATGAGGTGTTGGGAAGCCTTGACACCGGCCGCGAGGCAATGTGTATTAAACCGTCTGGTGGTAGCGCTCTGCAAGATGGGCAGCGTTATTCCTCGTGCCTGTTGGCAGAGGCGATGGCGTATGAACCGTGGGCGTTGGCAACGTTCGGCCCCAAGGGCAAAAACGCTATTGAGCCGGAGGAGGGGAGCGTGGCCCCCGAAGAAGCGCAAGCCAACGAAGATACTTTGGAGGACGAAGAAAGCGCTACGCCGCTGCCGTGCTACAACGATTATCAAGACTGCAACGACATGCGCACCTACCTAATCTCCCAGATTGGTGGGCCAGATATTTCTGCGCGCATGCAGGACTGTCTAAATAAAAATGAATACGATCCGGAAGCCGACCAGGAAGACAACTACGCAGCACTGGTTGCCTGCGAACCCTACACTGCGGTAGCTAACGATCTTTTTGCCAAATCTAACAATGACCAGGGATCTTTCCTCAACGCCTACCGCGCCCAAGGCAGTGGAAGCAATCACTTC
Organism: Corynebacterium sp. ACRPE; assembly: GCF_022347435.1. Taxonomy (NCBI): domain Bacteria; kingdom Bacillati; phylum Actinomycetota; class Actinomycetes; order Mycobacteriales; family Corynebacteriaceae; genus Corynebacterium; species Corynebacterium sp. ACRPE. The sequence continues at coordinate 112,455 of NZ_JAKRNA010000004.1, forward strand.
ACACAAGCCTTTGTCAGCCTCATATCCACATCAACAGTCGGTGCAGGCGTAGCAATCTTTGCCACCGCCACCGTGGTCTTCCACGCACGCCTGCTCATGTTGTTTATTATGGGGCCAATCACCCTGGCGATGGCTTCATTTAAGGGTGTGGAGCACGCGACTAAGTGGGTTTCTAATCTGGTTCAAACCGTGGTGGTGCGCGTTATCTACGGCATTATGACGACGATCATCATCTTCACCGTGGCCCAGATTTCCGCAATGGAAATGGATGCAGGATACCGCCTGCTTATGTTGGGTCTTATCCTTTTCATCGCATTCAAGATGGTGCGCGAAGCTGATCAGATGTCGCAGCTTGGTGGAGCCGATGGAAGCTCCAACAACTCCGCTTTTGGCGGCGTTCTGGCCGGAAACCTGGCTTCTAAGGCAACCAGCAGTGTTCTCCGCACCGGCAAGAATGCGGTTGTGGGTGGCACAAAGATGGCTGCCGTCGGAGCCGGAATGGGCGCTTACCACGGTGCACGCATCGGGTCGCGCCCTGCACGCAACATGCAGGCTGACCGTCAGGCCAAGCGAGCTGGTCGCCGAGTTGAAAAGCAACGCTACCAGCAGGAAACCGGAGACGGATCGAACTACGCAATGCGTCAGCAAGACCGCGCTGTTGAACGTGGAGATGCCGCAGCAGCCGCAAGTGGTGGCCGAATTATGAATCGTCAGCAGGCAGAACAGAATGCTGCATCCCGAAAGGCCTCCGCCTCCCAGGTGCAGGGAACCGCAGCTCCAATGGGCGGAACCTCGGCTGGCACTGGCGGCAGTGGCGGCAGTGGCGGCAGTGGCGCTGGAGGCGTGGCCGGTGCGGCAGCAGGTGCAGCAGCAGGTGCAGCCGCCGCAGGCGGAAGCACACCATCGGTCAAGGGTTCCTCCTCCACGTCGGGAGCACCTACCCCACAACGTTCGTCAAACCGACCCTCCAGTGCCAACATGAGCCGCAAGCGTGATCTGCCGCGACGTGCGGCAGGAGCAACCCGAAGCGCATTCTCCGACCCTAATGGCCGTTCCCGACAAATCACGCAGAGTCGTGAGGAACTGTTCCAACAGATGAAGCGTGAGGAAAATGCTAAGCGCAATGAGGCTGGCGAGGATGTGTTGAGCATCCGCGAGCGCCGCCAGATGCGCAAGCAAGTCAGCCAGGCCACTCCGGTTCAGGTTGTCGAGTCACTGCGAGGCCTTACCCAGGAGGAGCGTCTTGCCCGTCTGGGCAATGCGGAACATGAAACCCGAACCAGCCCGTCTCGAAAGGCCACAGCCCAGGAAAAGGCTGACGGTAAGACCGCACAACAGCAGCAAGACCAACAGCGTGCTAACCGCACCCGAACTCGTACCCGTAAGCGCCGCCGTTAATCACCAACCCCTGAACGGAGAACGAAATGACTAACCCAGCGACTGGACACTCCGAAGAAGTCCCCACCGTTGATCTGACCGTGCCACCCAAGGAACAAGACTCCCAACCGGAAGAAACGATAGAAGAAACCTCCACCGAGGAAACCACGGCCGATGCCCCAACCGTGGAGGACGGGGAGGCTATCGAAGACGAGGAAACCGTCGAGGACTACGACGAGAACGACTCCAGCATGGAGTGGGAGTCCGAGGGTGAGAACCTGGTGGTGGAACGCGCCGATGCCACCACAACTGAACTGGTCATCCTGTCGCATATTGGTGAGCAGTCCGGTCTGGCGGTAATGCAACTTGACCCTGCTGACCTACGGGAGCTGTACGCCCAGCTGGGGCAGGTCATCGAAGACCAAAATTATGAAATGTGGGTGGCTTATGGAAACAACCCCGATGACTACCGCCCCACCGAGCAGTCCATGCCCTACAGCGAGCAAGTAGTTGACGATGATGAAGACGACGATGTGGAGGGTCGTACGCGGTGGCAGCGTGTAAAAGATCCAGTCAACATGACCAGTCGCCTTGGTTTTCTCGATGAACCCAGCCCGGTATCAGGGTTGAACTGGAAGCAGCTGGTGTTTATTGCTTTTATCACCCTGGCCATTGTTTCCCTTGCCATTTCAGGCGTGATGTAGACATGTCTGCCGGTGTCGTAACAAAAACGATTGGGGCTGTAGGAAACACCGCCAATAGCCCTAAAGGGCGTTTGTTTTTCTACGCTTACCTCTTGGCAGCACTGTGGCTAACCCCAGCATCATCACAGTCAGGGCAAACCATTCAAACGGTTGTCGCGTCATTGCTTATTGGCGTTGCCACCGCAGATAGCTCCATACACCTGTGGGGCAGCGGGAAAAAGGGGATTTCTTGCTTATGCGCCCTGGTAGGAGTTGGTTTCTGGGTGGTTACCGTCGGCGGGTGGATGGTGCAGTAAGCGCAGTTCGGGCTGGTGTGCACACCCAGTTGAGACACTTAAACAGTAGCCGACCAAGGAGAAACCAATGCGCAAAACAATCACCGCCACCGCCGCAGTGCTTGCTGCTGCCTGCATGCTTTCGGCGTGCGGGAATGACGAGGAGGAAGACACCCCACACGGCCCCTCGGCAGCACCATCGGCTGAACGTTCTAGTGAGCAGGAATCCAGCACAGTAACCGCCACGGTGCCTGCTTTAACGTCGATGAAAAACGCCCCTAACATTCCCGATGAAGCAGGGGAGGAGGCAGTATCTGCCACCGCCCAGAACTTTATTGAGCAGTGGCAGACGTTTAGCCCCTCCGACTTTGAGCCAAAGGAGGAATGGTTTAGCCGGTGGGATCACATGACCTCCACCAAGTTCCGCAGCAAGATGCGCTCCCAGGCCGACCAGATGTGGTCGTGGACGTGGAACCAGGATAAAAAGTGCAAGTTCTACAAGTTTGAGGGCAAGCCAGAAGTCGCACTAGGCCGTGACGTGGCAGCAGCGAAAGTTACGTTCACCCGAGCGAAACAAGATCTGTTCGCCACTGTTGACGAGCTGAAAAGCGGAAAAGGACTGGAAAAAGAAACCTTGACTTACATGGTGGAAATGACCGTGGAGGACGACGGAAGTTACCAGGTTATTGATGCTCGCCAGGTAGACCGCAACGAAAAAATGCCGGAGGTCTAAACCGTTGACCCAGCAGCAGCCGCAGCCGGAGGAGAAGAAAAAGAACCGCGCCGTCGAAGCGACGAAAAAATTAGTCTTCGGCCTGGTCAGAAAGAAAGTGGTAGCTGTCAGCCTGCCCGTTATAGCTATCATTTTGCTGATTCTTCTCCTGGTCATTGCCCTTTTCATCATGTTTGTTGGCGTGATTGCTGACGTGAAAAGCGGCAACGAGATGATCTACGAAAACGAAACCTGCATCGACGTGGGCGCAGCCTCCCCACGCGTGACCGCAGGCGGGGACAACGGTGGCGGCACCAGTGGCGGCGGCTCTAAATCTGGACAAGGCCAACTTGGCATGCCTGTCTCCGAGGAAGCGAGTCAGATTACGACGGAGTTCGGCTATCGTGCCTGGGATGATTCTTGGCACGATGGCCTTGACTTTGCGGGCGGCAATGCCTACGGTTCTCCTATTTTCTCCCCTGCTGACGGTGAAGTCGTTGAGGCAGGCCCAGCCAGCGGCTACGGCAACTGGATTCGCATTATGCACGAAATTGATGGCGAGAAAGTAGAAACCCTCTACGGCCACATGGAAGCCAACCAGATTTACGTCAAGACAGGCGACAAGGTGAAAGCCGGTGACCATATCGCTGACATTGGTAGCGCTGGCTATTCTTCGGGCGCTCACCTGCACTTCGGTGTGTACCCAGGTGGATGGCAACAAGGCAAGGGTGTAGACCCGAAGCCGTGGCTTAAAAAGTTCGAGAAAGCAGGCGGAGGCGCGCCCGCCGGAGATAAAGGCGACAAACCTGATGATGGTGGGGACAAGCCAGATAAGCAGGATAAGGCTGCTGGCCCCACCGTGGAGATGGGGGCAGATGATCTCACCCTCGCTGCCGACACCCAAGTTCTTGCACAGGGCGGTGGGGGAACTGTTACGGCCGAAGACTGGGAGAAGCTGGCAGGCTGCGAGTCTGGCGGAAACTGGGCCATTGATACTGGCAATGGATTCCAGGGAGGACTCCAGTTCACCCAGCAAACCTGGGAGGGATTTGGCGGAACTGATTTTGCCCCCAGCGCTAATGAAGCAGGCCGCGAGGAGCAGATGGAGGTTGCCAACCGTGTCCTGAAAGAGCAGGGCTGGGGCGCGTGGCCTGCCTGCACCAACAAGATGCCGGAGTTGCAGGGGCTAAAACCTGCCCCCGAGGGAACTTTCTTGGGTAAAGAAAAGTCCGGCTCTGGCAAAAAGTCTGATTCCAAACCAAAGGGAAAACCCAGTGGAAAGCCCAGCGGGAAAACTCTGGTGGTTGGTGACTCGATTACCAATGCCTCCCAAGACGCGATTAAGCAGAAGATCCCCAATGCTGAAATTCGCGCCAAAGACGGAAAGCAATGGCAGGAGGGCACCACAGAACTAGGCGATGCCAAAAACTACGACACCGTGGTGATGGCACTGGGCACCAACGGGCCTGTAACCAAGCAAGAGGTAGAGGAGGTCAAAAACCAGATTGGTGATGCCAGGCTGGTGCTTATGACCATCCACGGCGTTGACCACGCCGGAGAGTTCAACAAGATGGTCAAAGACAGCGGCTACGACTACCTCGACTGGGGAGCAAAAGCCGACAGCAATCCAGGCATGCTCGCCCCAGACAACGTGCACCCTGCCGGGCCAGAAGCCATTGGCGTGTTCGCAGATGAAATGGCCTCCGCCGTGGGTAAGTCAGGAGGGTCTGATTCTGGTTCTGGTTCGGGAAACTCTGAACTGCCGAAAGTCCCCGACGAGGTTGGCTCCGAAGACCACCTCCAGGTGAAAACCATCCGCATGATGCGCGCGGTGTACCAGGAGTTCCCCGAGCTAAAAACCATCGGCGGCTACCGCCCAGAAGATGGCTATAAGTGGCACCCGGAGGGGCTGGCGCTCGACTTTATGATTGAGGACTACCAATCTCCCGAGGGAAAGAAACTCGGTGATGATATTGCCTCCTACCTGCAAGACCACTCTGATGAATTAGGCATTGACCACATCATCTGGCAGCAACGCCAGTGGCTGGGCGGCTCCGGCAAGGATGATTGGACGCAGATGGAAGACCGTGGCGGCGATACGGCCAACCACATGGATCACGTGCACGTAGCCGTCACTGATGGCGGCGGCTTCCCCACGGAAGCGACCACCTACCCGCCTTTGGATGGGCAAACTGTGGACGGCTCCGGTTCGGAAAGCTCCGGTGGGGAAATCGATCCTGATTCACCGGCAGCAAAATCTGACCTGCCCAACCTGCTGCCCAACAAGCAGCTGGAAACCGACCAGCTGCACATGCAGATCAACGTTGAGCAACAGGCGACAGTCAAGGCCGCTATTGCCTCGGCTAAAGAGTCCAAGCTGCCGGAAGACCAACAGCCACGCGCCGCAGTGCTGGCGACGATGCTGTCCGCCCAGCAGGCCAACCTCATTAACTTGGACGGCAAGGAAGACAAGAACAAGGTCGGCATTTTCGCCGAATCCCCCACGTTCAAAAAGTCTCGCGCTAGGCTGCTTGATCCGAAATCAGTGTCCCGAGACTTCTACAACGCGCTGATGGACGAATACGGCGACGATGACTCCTGGTTGACGCAACCGGCCGCCGAGGTGCTGACCAAGGTGTACCCAGAACGTAAATCCCTGGAGGTGGAGCTGGCGAAGTACGAGTACATCGCTGCTGACTCCGTAGCTGCCCTCTGGGACTCTAAGGGTGCCCAAAAGGGCGTGACCATGCCGCAGGTCTTCGAGGACGTGGAAGCCTGCGCTATTGGTGCCACACCCCAGTCCGGTAGCGCCGACCCGGGAGCAGCGCTGGCCGAGGGTAAAGTGCCGGAGGAGTTCGTACCGTTCTTTGAAAAGGCCGCCCAAGAATGCGAAGCCGTATCCGCACCAGTCCTGGCGGCGCAGATGTACCACGAGTCCGGTTTCCAACGGCAGGAATACCGCGATGTGGGCGCGGACTCCCCGGTCGGCGGCTACGGCCAGTTCCGCAAGGACGTGTGGGCGCAGTACGGTGCCGAGGTTGACGAGCAGGGCAACGTGACCGGCCCACCAGGTTCTGGCGACCCCAACGACCCTGGAGATGCTGTCATGGCGCAGGCGAGGTTCAACTGCCAGAATGCGGAAACCATCGAGCAATGGAAGTCGCAGGGCAAGGTTCAGGGAGACACGACCGAGCTGATGCTTGGTGCCTACCTTGGTGGTCTGGGAAGCGTGGAAAACGGCCTCGATCATGGCGTTTCTGACGAGAATGGTTCCACCCCGCGCTCCTACATGGAGACGATTATGGAAATCGCCGATTCCTACACTGACCTGGAAAAGTCCAAAAACTCCCCCAAGAACGATGAAGACGGCGACAAGACCGCTCTTGACATAGCTAAGGAGGATGCAGAAAAGGAGCGGGATAAAGACTCCGACAAATCCGACGAGGACGATAAAGAAAAGCAGTCTGACGACAAGGAATAGCCCCACAACCCTTGGAAAGGAATTGACACCATGACAACACTGCGGCAGCGCGTCACAGCGGGAATTGCCACCATAGCCGCATGCGCAGGCCTAGTCGCCTGTGGCGGCAACCAGGAACCCGAGCCGGAGAATAAAACGGAAGTTTCCTCCCAGGAGGGGCAGGAGTTTCCCGATGCTGCCACCCTCGACACGGACTTCTCCGATCCAGACTCGGTAGCTAAAAACTTCGTCACCATCATCGAAAGCCATAACGCGGTGAACGAAAGTACCGAGTGGGCTTCCCTGGCACGGGCTGAAAAACTAATGGTGCCCAGTTCCTTTGAAGCCAACATGAAAATCACCGAGGGAGACGTTTACACCGACTGGGATGTGTGGCGCGAGCTGAAAGCAACCACCCGCCCTGTCGTCAAACTGCAAGACAGCGAAGACAAGGGCAACACCGCCATCCGCACTGTCACCGCTGCCATCAACGTCAACTCGGGAGTGCCTAATCAGACTGCGCGATCACGCCATCGAGAGCACACTATTACCTTGACCAAACAGGGCGACAAATGGCTGGTGGATACCTGGAAGCCCAGCCGTCTTGGCGACAGCAAAGCCCCACAAGCGGGAGAAAGGTAGGAGGCCCACCATGATGAAGAAAGTAATCCCCGCCCTCCTTATAGGCGGACTTGTGCTCACAGGATGTAGCAAAGAAGAGCCGGAAGAATCGGCTCCAACCAGTATTTCCACCCCAACCACGGTCACTAAAGCCAAGAAAAAGACCGAAGATCTCCCCGACGTTGACCCCAATGATCTGCCAACGGTCGATAACACCCGCATTGACCGCACTGACCCAGACGACGTGGCCAAGAAATTCATTTTGCTTAGCACCACGTTCGCGCCCGGGCGTGAGGTAGACGAGCGCAACGAGGTAGAACGCGGGTATCCGCTTACCACCTCCCACTATCGAGACAACCACAAACCACTCGAACCCAACCCGGCGATCGTGCGCACCCGTTCCTGGTACAACCAGAAAACCAGCTACGAAAATCCGGTGCGAGTCGTTGTCTCCCAAGTGGGATGGGCAGACAGACCCGTCCCTGTAAAAGACAACGATAAGCGGGCAATACGCTCTGTGCATAGTGTCCAAACCCCGATTACGGAGTCTGGTCGCAAACTATCGGGCCGCACCCGAGACTGGGAGGTTACAGTCGTTAAACAAGACAACAACACCTGGCTCGTTGACGATGCCGTTGCTACAGAAGTAGAGGATTAACCGCCGTTAGGACTACCACCATGACCACCATTGACACCACCACCTCCAGCGTTAGCCCCGTACCGCTGCCCACGTCTGCTACCAAGTGGCGCGAGACCACCCGGCCGGAATACCTTTCCCATCGCGCCCCGTGGCTGCCTGCGGCGGGAAAAGTAGCGCTCGCGGGACTGTGGGGAGCATCCATTTACACGCTTGTTTCCCAAGGGCACGTGGCGGGTCTCGTTTCAGGGGTAGTCATTTTGGCCGCCGCCCGTGCGGCAGAAGCGAAACTGGCAGAAAAGCACACCATGTTTGGCAACCCGCGCAGCATCCAATGGTGGACTACCCCTGCCTCCATGCTTGTAGCGCTTCCGCTGATGTCCGTATCGCTGCCTGCCGCCATTGTTCTCATGGCAGTGGTGGCCATTGCCGCTGTGGCATGGGACTGGTCTCCCTGGGTTGGCAACCAGGTGCGCCAGGCGCAAGCCGATGCAGGTTGGGCAGGAGCGCTGACCACGATCCCGGCTTATTCAGATCATGATGCCGTAGGTCAAAGTAACCTCACCGCTGACACCAACCCCGACCGTTGGGAGGCGTACCAATACGATCTGGCCGAGCAGCTAAACCAGCTTCCACCCAGCTGGGAGTGCAGCTGCGACCGCCTGGACGCGGACATGCTCGCGGTCGGCCCTAGCGGAGTTGTGGGAATCTACAGCGTGGACTTCGACGGCCTGGAGGCGCATTTCCTCCAGTCCCCAATTGATGAAGACTTCCTCATGCAGGCGCAGGCCGCAATCCGTGAACGGCCAGGGTTTCCCATCAAAGACTCTGCTGCATGGGAGCGCATGATGCGCGACAACAACCAAAACGCCGTGGAGGATACGAACCCCGTTATCCTCAACCAGGCCACCCACCTGCCTGGCGAGTTTATGGATGGCGCACGCCGCGACTTCGGCCAGCATGTTCCTGTGTGGCCGGTGCGCAACATGTCCTACCTAGCCACCAAGGTGGGCATGGGGGCAGACCAAGCTCCAGTAACTGTGGTAGTTGCCCACGGGGCGAACATGGATAAGCCGTGGGGCCGTGTGCACGTTCGTGACGAGGGTGGCCTATACGGCGGAACAGTCGTGCTGTGCCACCCGCGCTATGTGGGGGAGTGCCTGGCTTCCCTGCCGGGCGTGTTTGCTTCCGATAAGCAAATAGCGGGTGCGCAAACCGCTGTGGATCTGCGCACCCGCTAAGCCGAAAAGCGGACAGTCGCTCTAGACGTTGCGGTAACTATCGGAGCCTTTGATCTCAAACCACTGGTCGCCGGTTCGCACAGAATTGTCCATCTGGCGGGTAAAGAACTCTGCTACCTGACCGGCTGCGGGGCCAGATTTACGCTCGGTGTCTTTTTGTGGATCATCAGTAGTAACTGCTGCCCACGCACCCCTAGAGCCCTGGGTGTCGGGTTTCCCCTTGGTCGTGTCGTTGTAGAACTTGGCGGGGGAAACCGTCGATAGCCAGGTGTTGTCACCCGCGTAGAATCCCTCGGCTAAGTAGCTTTCACTGTTGTATTGGCCGTGGAACTCGGTTAGGCCTTTCGCGTTAGCAAAGTCAGCCGCACTGGTCATTAGCGGACTAATCGAGGCTAGTTGCTGCATGTCGGTTAGCTCATTGAGGTCTTCACTTTTAATACGCCTGTCCGTGATGGCTTGAACAGCCTTGGGGTCGATGGGGTTGGATTCGCTGCTTAGTCCGGCAGTGGTGACGGTGAAGTCGTTGAGGTCTCCGCCCTCGGAGCCGGTGATGTTCGCTCCGGTGACTTTAAGCTCACAGGCCTTGGTGTTGTTGGCAAGCGTAGTGGGGTTGGTTTCGGTCTGAACATGCTCCCAGTCGCCGTCGTTGGCCCAGGTGATAAAGACGATCATGTCTTTCGACCATTCTTCAAACTGGGGGCCACAACCCTCGGATTCCATCTCTGCGAGACGGTTTTCGGAGTCGCTGAAATTGGGGGACTTGTCTACCAGCTCGTTGACTTCCTGCTGCTCGGTAGGGGCATTGTTGCCGTCCGCATTGTTGGATTCGTCTCCGTTGTCGTCTCCGCAGGAGGCAAGGAGGACGGTGGCAGACAGTGCGGCGGTGCCCGCGATGACACGGCGCAAGGTGTGGGTCATGGAATTTCCTTTGCGTGGGTTGGTAAACGTCTGTATCCCAGGATAACGGCAGGGTGTGCACAGTGAAGTACGCGCTTGTAATGCACGGTGTAATGCAGGCTGTGGTGCACGCTGTTATGCGCCTTGTAATGCATAAACGTCCGTGGGGACGATGGTTGTTGTCCCCACTGGGTGCCCACCGCCAGACAAGCGCCAATCCTCCAGGTTTTCCCACCCGTGTGCCGCCAGCACTTTGCTCGCTGCCGACGGTTGCCATAGGCCGGTGCCGCCTAGATCGTCTCCCTCGGGGACGTGTTCGGGGTGCAGCGTGGTGATGGAGGTAAGCGTTTCGCTTCCATCGGGTTGCTGGTCGCTTCCCTCGATGGGTGGGCGGTTGTCATCTTCTTCAAGGGGTAGGCACAGGTCGATGTAGGCGTTGGTGGGTTCGCGGTGCATCACTGCGTACATGGGTGTGCTGCGAGGCAGCGTGAGCACGATTTCTTTACGGCTGGTGGGCCACCTCCGGTTGGCGATGACGGTGATGTTTGCCCCAGATGGCTCCAAGTAATCCCACATGAGCAGGTGTTGTAGAGCGCGGTTGTAGCGGTGGGGGTCGGGGCGTGGGCCGGATAGGTCTACAAAGGGGGTTTCTTTCGCGGTGTGCGAACGGATGTAGACCAGACCGCCGTTGGCATCGAGGGTGTGGTTTCGGAGGTATTCGACCATACCGGCCAGGTCGGTAAAATCTCGCCAGGCATCGTGGTCAAGGGGGCGGACTTTTCCTACCAAAGCGGGGAGTCTGCCAGGCTTCCAGTCTGCGGGGGCGTGCATGAAGAACTCGTCTGGTTCGCCAGGCCATTTGTGGGTGGGTACAGGGGTGATGGGAATGCCGGAGGGGTTGAGAAATTCGAGCATGGCCAAGTATTCGATGGCGCGATGGTAGCGGGCTTTCCACCAGGGTGGAGAATCTAAACGGGTGGTGGTGGGGAGCACATCACCCAGGTCGAACTTCTTTTTCTGTGGGTAGGTGCGCACCAGCAGGTGGTCGCAGTTGCGGTCGAGTGTGGCATCCCGCATGAGTCCGACTACTTCTGCCATGTCTTCAAACATGCTGCGTACAAAGTCCTCTGCCTTAAATGGCGGGGTTTTGGAGGTTAGCCAGGAGCTTGCCACGTGGGGAGATACGTTCCACCATTGACTCATTTGGGAGCCGATGCGGTTGGTGTCGTTGAACCCGACAGCAAACAGCATTTGTTTGAGGGTTCCTGCGTTGATGGCCACAAGCAACGCCCTTTCCTAGTTGGTGGACAGTCGTGTTCAACGCTATCTGGTGGGTGTGCAGGCCCTGCGGTGAGTCTGCGGCAGCTTAGTGGTTTGCGGGGTCGTGATCGTTGTTGCTGTGGGAGAAAATGACGGTTCCGTCACGGCGTAGCCACGCACCGCAGGCGGCAAAAACTAGGTAGATGGGCAGGGCGATGCGCGCGGGCGTGGAGTAGCTTTCGCTCGGGATGGCAGCTAGTAGAAGTAGCGTTGCGAAGAAGAACACCGCGACGCTAAAAAGCACGTCTTTGTTGGTCATGCCGTAGAGGCTGTCGGTGCGCTCGCCCATCCACAGGTTGCCGCACACAAACCCCAGCAGGACGGCCAGAATGGAGAAAGACACTACTTTCGCACCCCCTGGGGGAACACGCTCGTCATGTAGCGCCGTAGGTGCCGGTGTGAGGCGATGGCTCCGACGGCCATGCCGGGAAGAAACGCGCACAACCAGACGTACATCCAGCCGTCATAGTTGCCAATGGCCGTGGGGATGTCGGGGTTGTCAGGCAGGATAAGCGCGAGAGACAGGATGATTAGCGTTGCCACGGCAAACAGGGGAATGGCGGCAAAAGCAATGTGCATGCGAGTGTGGGTAAGGCGCAGGTGCAGCCATGCGCCCAGAAAAAGGCCCAGGGCGGCGGCATACACCCCGTCTAGGAGGGTGAAGTCGGCGGCAGTCACTGTGTGTCTCCAGAACTATTGGTTTTGAAGTCCTCCCCACGCCTAAAGGCGGGGGATTCCTGTCTCTAGCTAAGTGCTAGGACAGATAGGTTTACGGATCGATGGGCTACGCTGTCCTGCGGTTAAACCACGAGGATCAGACTGATAAGCCCTCACCGAGGGGTGCTTCCCACCCCAAAAGTCAGTAATTTCTTCATCATGATCACGCAGTGCTCTATCAAGGATATTGATCGCAGCGTTGTGATCGGCGTTATCACTATGGCCACACTTCTTGCACAAGAATACCGTTTGGCTTTCGCGGTTTTCTTGGGCTACATGTCCACAGGACGAACACCTACGGGAAGTGTTTTTAGGATCAACCTCAATAATCTGGCCCCCAGAAAGACGAGCCTTGTACTGCAAGAACTCACCAAACTGAGATAAAGCGGAGAGACGAAGTTTTCGGTTGAGCGACTTCTTGGCGCTTTGACCATTGGGAAGAAACTCGCCTGGATTATGAGGATCTACCTTGGCTTTCGCCTTTTTCGACATGCCTGCCAGGTTGAGTTTTTCAATAGCAATAATGTCATGGTCTTCTATCAGGCTTCGAGATACCTTGTGCTGAGCGTCTTGAACAACGCGAGATATTTTCGCCTTGGTTTTGGCAATTTCCTTGTCTCGACGAATCGAAGATTTACTGTGCTTTCCAGATTTCTTCGCAGCATGGGAACTGCCAAATCCCAGATCCTTGGCTGATCTTTCTTGGCTTCGCTGTAGGCGACGAACTTTGTTATCCAAAGAAGTGATCGTATCCCACGGAAGATCCTCAAAATATCCCTGACTATCAGCAGTCATGTGGACAATTCCACGATCAATACCAATAGCAGAGCCTTGTCCTCGTTGTGCACGAGAGGCTACAGCTAGTGGTTCGTTGATAAAGACCAGTTTCTTCTTCGTCCAGTTGACCTGTACAGAGGTATAGGGGCGAATCTCTTGGGAAAGACGAACGTGAATCCTGATGATAAAGCGCTGGCCTTTGTCTCCAGAACGGCGTTTCCCTTTTGGGTTCATTCCTGTAATGGAGACTATTCCAGTCTTTCGCCCAACCTTGTCAAACCTAGCGTTACGTCCACCATTAAACCAGCACACAAAGGTATGGTCGTGTTTCTTATACGACTTGAACTTTGGCATTTTACCTGGATTTCGGCCAGATTCTTTGAGTGTCTTTCTTCGCTTTGCAGAAGAAAGACACTCTTTAGCTTCAATCTGTTCTGGGCTTTGCAAGACTAATGAGGGAACGGCTTTAAGGAAGCTACGTTCTTCTCGTGCCTGCTTATCTGTCATATTGACAATGGATTCTCCCAGTGGGATTAATACCTTATCCTTGCCATACTTTTTGCGCTGAGACCTGTGATCGTTAAACCGTGTACGCCAGGCAGAACACAGCCATTCCATGACCTGATTAGGACTTGAGGAAAAAATAGGCTGCGATGAGTCACCTTGTTTATCACCAAGGTAGGGTGTAGCACCTTTAATGCTCACCCTGGTGATTTGGACAACTTGACTCATGTCCTTAACTTTACCACCTACTTTTTATTAGTGGTAGTGTCGTTCTTGGAAAGATCCTTAGCGTGCCAATTCCTCCCCACGCCTAAAGGCGGGGGCACCCTTGGCACATTGGGGTGGTCGGTTTCTTTCAGCGTAGTGGATGATGAAACTGATCTTTGTTCTACTGCGGAGAATCCTCGTGCCCATAAAGGGTGCAGTTGCTGGAGGGTTCCGGTGCGTCCGCCGTCACATTCCAGGCTTTGGGAAAAGTCGGGGGCTTGGTCGAACTTGTAGACCGTGTAGCACGTGTCGTTGGGGTGGAGGAGCACGGCTTGGCTGTCGTCCTGCATCATCCACAGGGTGGCTGTGGCCTCGCCTGTAGTGGTGAAACTAGCGTCGGTGATGGCCTGGAAAGTGTTGACCATGAAGCGTCCCTCGTTGGACACGTCGCCCAGAATGTCGTTTTCCCATTCATCGTGGGGCAGGTGCGGAACCGTAAACGACTCTGCTGCGGGGTGGGTGAACTCGGGAAGTTGGAGGACTGCGGCCCCCAGGTTGTCGGTGGTGGGGGCGGTGTATGAGACAGGGGAAGTGGTTGCAGGGTCGTAGATTTCGACGTGGGCTACCTCGTTGTCGGTGGTTTCGACGCTGATGCGCAGTAGCCCGTCAATGTGGAGGTACACGCCTTGCTTGGTGGTGTTGTCTAGCAGGTCGAAGTAGGACTTGGTGAGGATGCCTACGCGGTCGAGGGCCACGGTGCCAGCAGTGCAGATGGCGGTAAGGAAATCGCGGCGCACCAGGTGGGTGAACTCTAGGCTCGCGGCTGGTGGGGTGATGCTGATGGGCGTGGGGTTCATCGAAATGTCTCATCGAAACCCCGTCCGTAAGGGCGGGGAGGGATTGAGACAATCCTTTCTTGTCTTGCCATTTACAAATTAACTAGTTAGTATGTTAACTATGTCGAACACGAAAGTAAAGCGGGCGTTTAAGTTCCGCTTCTACCCAACCCCAGAACAGGAGAAAGAACTTCTCCAAACTTGGGGCTGTGTTCGGCTTGTCTATAACAAGGCGCTAGATATGCGTCATACTGCCTGGTATAAGAACCATGAGCGAGTTAACTACTCTCAAACAAGCGCGGCGCTGACCCAGTGGAAAAAGCAAGACGAGTTTTCTTTCCTTAAAGAAGTATCGTCCGTCCCGCTTCAGCAATGCCTTCGACATTTGCAGTCTGCTTTTGCCAACTTCTTTGAAAAAAGAATGGGGTATCCGAAGTTCAAGTCACGTAAAAAGTCGCGGCTTGGTCTTGAGTATTCAACCTCTGGATTTAGGTTCAAGGGAGACGATTTGTATATTGCTCGGCTCAAAGAACCTCTTGCTGCCCACTGGTCGAGGGATTTTGATCGAGACAGCGTTTCTACCGTGACAATCACTAAAGACAAAGCTGACCGTTGGTTCGTGTCTTGTCTTGGTGAGGTTGTGGTGGAGAAACGTCGTATTACAGGCAAAACTGTAGGCCTAGACATGGGTGCCAAAGACACACTTGTTCTTTCCACAGGTCAGAAACTTTCCCCCCGAGACGATCGGGATATGAAAAAGAAACTGGCTAAGGTAAACAAGTATCAGCGCCGCTTGTCGAAGAAAAAGATCGGATCAAAAAACTTTGCTAAAGCGAAAACCAAGCTAAGCAAAGCCCATGTTCAGGTAGTAGACGCTCGTAAGGATTGGATTCACAAAACCACTACACAACTCGTAAAAGAGTTTGATGTCGTGTGTATCGAGGATCTTAATGTTCGCGGTATGACCACATCGACACGAGGTAAAGGACGAAAAGCTAAAGCTGGTCTAAATCGTAGAGTTCTAGAGCAGTCTTTTGCTGAAATACGTCACTGTTTGGAGTACAAAGCCAAAGACAGTGGTGGGGAAGTTGTCGCCATAGACAGGTTCTTCCCCTCGTCTAAGACATGTTCGTCTTGTGGCTATATCAATGATCTACTTACCTTAAATCAACGTTTCTGGACATGCCCACGCTGTCAGGAACATCTGGATCGTGATATTAATGCTGCGAAGAATATCCAAGCCGCAGGACTTGCGGTTATAGCCTGTGGAGACGGTGTAAGACCTGCTAAAAAGCCAGTGGCTTTACAAGCAGGCACCCGTCAACGAAGCAGGAATCCCCGCCCGTGAGGGCGGGGAGGAAGTCAAGCGCGTGTCCTTAGTGGTTGTGGTTGGTTGCTGTGGGCCATTGTTTCAAGGCGGGTGCAGCTAAAGCCCTACCCGTGCGGTTGGTGCGGGTGGGAGGTGTCCTCCTCGGTGGTGTGGGAGGGCGATATGGTCTCCATCATTCCGGTGTCCAGGTTGGTGATGGTGGTGTGTGCGCAGGCGAAACAGTAGCGGGCGAGCAGGTGTTGTTCGCAGCGTCCGTGTCGGTAGGCGTTGAGATCGACCACGTTGTCGAAGTGGGGGCGGACAGTGGCGAAGCACACCAGAATGCGATCCCATTGGTGGCACTGTTCGCACTGGCGCAGCGGGGTGGGTTCGTCGTGGAGGACGTGCTGCGCGAGGCGTGCGGCGGGGGCAAGGTCAACAGACCAGTTCGACCAGTTCAGATGCTGACCTGCGTAGAAGTCGGGCAGGTGCGGAGTGGTCATTGTCTCCTCCCCAGGTTGGGCGCGTTGTTTCATCCCATTGTTGCAGACCAGTGTGCACGCCAACCGGGGCTTGGCAGGAGGGGGGAGTGTTTACTACGCGTTGAGGATAGCCAGGATTTCTTGGTGCGCGTCCTCCGGCAGGCTGCCAATGTGTGGTGGGTTGTCTCCGGTGAACACCACCGTTCCCACCAGCAGGGCGTTGAGCTTGTGGTGGGTTAGGGTCTCCACGATGGTGGTGGCTGCTGGGTTGGCAGGCAGTTTCTTTAGCATGCCCTCCTCGTCCATCCAGGCGATGATGGTGGAGTCCTGGTGGGTGAAGCGGAGGGGTTCAACGTAGCCGCCGTCGAGCGCGGTGGAAAGAAAGCTATCTTCCCCCTCGGCGAAGTCAATGATGGTGTGGGTGCCGTCTGGGCTTACTTTAATGGCCTGTAGGGACATGTTTTCCTCCAGTTCAGGGGCGGTAATTGTTGTTGTGTCCAGTTTACCTTTCGGTTTGGACATGACCTGTTGAAGCAGGTGCGAGAAGCGACTAGCTGGGGTTGATGGTCTCTACGGTCAGGCGGTCGCATCGGCTGCTGTGGGAGTACCACTGGTCTAGGCTTCCCTCGTCTAGCAGCTCTTGTGCTGCCTCCTCCAGGGTGTCCCACTCACCGTCACTGTCGGCAACGACCTCGTGCAGGTCGAGTTGGCTGGCGGGAATGCGGTACACGTCACGGCGGGTGGCGGTTACCTCGAACGTGTCCTCACCGGGGGCTGTGGCAATTTCGGCTTGATTATCCATCCACAGTTGGTGCGCGGTCATCGCGTAGGTGAGGTTGCGGATCGGGGTGAGAACAACAGCGGCCTCGTCCTGGGTGAGGGTGCGCGGCACAAACGGCTTGGGTGAGGACATGCTGGGGGCAACCCCGGGGGAGGATTCCACGCCCACCAGCAGGAAATCCCCGGTGAAGCTAAGTACCTGGGGGTTGTCGTCGGCGAGGGAGGAAATCAGCATCATGGCTGCCATGTTGGGTTCCAGGTCTTGGGTTCCTGGCCCCTCCAGGTAGATCAAGGCAACGTGAATGCCTGCGCGGGGTGTGTATTCAATGCGCCCAAGCTCGGGGTGGTGGTCAGGGTGTACGCCGGAGGTGTCCTCCAGTAGGGGGCGCATAGCGTCGTAGTCGTCGAGGGTGATTTGTTCAGTATCCCCGCGTGGGGTGAGGCGGATGGCGGTAAAAGACATGGGGTTCCTTACGTGGTAGTCGGGTTGGGGTTGAGTTCATCAGCGATGCGCTCGGCCAGCCTTTTGGCGTGGTGCAGGTGCCGGGCGGGTTTCCCGTCGCGTACTGCACGCCAGGCTTCGGTAACCACTTTGGTGAGCTGGCCTAGCTCCTGGTTGGTGAGGCTGGTTGGGGTGGTGGCAACCTCGGGGAGTAGGCAGTAGGCCTCGGTGATGGCTTCCACCGCGTCGTCGGGTGCGGCGATGGCGGCGAAGCCAATGTCGTTGACAAAGCGGGTGGCCTGCTGTGCGGTAAGCGTCATGGTGTTCCCTTATGCCGGATGGCCCCGGTGTGGGGCGCTAGACGGGGTTGATGATTTCTAGTCGGTTAAGCAGACGGGGCACTAGAGGGGCTTGTCCTTGTCCTTGTAGAGTTCGGCCCCA
This sequence comes from Corynebacterium sp. ACRPE, assembly GCF_022347435.1. Classification (NCBI taxonomy): domain Bacteria; kingdom Bacillati; phylum Actinomycetota; class Actinomycetes; order Mycobacteriales; family Corynebacteriaceae; genus Corynebacterium; species Corynebacterium sp. ACRPE. Next base: position 130,194 of record NZ_JAKRNA010000004.1, read on the forward strand.
CATTCGCGGCACTCCCACGAAATGGTCTTGTCATCTTCAAAGGTGATTTCAAGATCGTGATCGTAGGAATACCCGCACACGTCCTCCTGCTCGTCGGGTACGTCGTTGTCGGCATTCATGGTTGTTTTCCTTTGCGTAGTGGTTGGCTGTATGCACCGTGGTGTGCACCTGGGGATGATTATGGCCCACCTGTGCTGCCGCGCGCCCGAGTATTCGGCTCGGGGCGGCTAGTCGTTTTCGGGGTGGTAATCCGATGCGGGCAGGTGGGTGTTCGACAGCACTTTGTGGGTGTAGAAAACATCGAGGACGGCCGCTGTGGAACCGGCAGTAAAGCCGCACAGGTACAGCACACCAACCACCTCGGGCAGGACGTTGCGGGCTAGAACAAGGAAGCAAAACGCCGCGATGGTAACCGCCCATGTGGCTGTGCGCAGGGCGCTGCTGTAGCGCAGATAGTTCATTGAGACCCAGCCGGTGGTGACTGCCCCCACAAGGATTGATAGGTCTAAAGCGCTCACGCTACCCCTCCGCAATCAGTGTGAAGCTGCCGGAGGTGAGGTCATCTACGCTGTCTACCTGCTTGGCTGTAACCAGGCCACCACCGTGGATGCGTACGTGCACATCTGGCTGAATCTGCTCCATCCAGTACTTTTTCGACCAGCGGGCAGGCGGGAAGTTTTCGTGGTGCCAGGCTTGCTCAACCCTGCCGTCGGCTAGTTCGATGCGTAGCGGCTTCCACACCAGCCGGTAGATGGTTCCCGAAGCTCCGCGCAGGTGGGTGGACAAGGTGGGCAGGTCATCGTCGTGGCCATCGTCGGCCCAGTCGGAGATCTGCTCGTAGAGTTCAGCCAGACTGCCATGCGCGTGGCAGGTGTGCCACTCGGGCTGGGCGGTGGACTTCCACACCCAGCCGGTGATGCTTTCTTTTCCGGCGTTTCCGTCCGGCAGCATCTCCAGGTCGATGGTGAATGCGAGGGTAAGCACCGTGCCGTCGGTGCGGGTCAGGGAGGCGCGCTCGGGGGCGATTCCCTGTCCGATGTCGGCGTAGTTGGTGGTGGTGTCCACGCTGCGTACCCCACCAAGGTGGGATGCGTCGCGGGCAACATCCCAGATGGTGAAGCGGTCAAGATCGTCGAAGAACTGGTCTAGCGGCGGGGCGGGCGCAGCAAATCCTGTGGCCTGTGCTGCGGGCATACTAAAACTCCTTGTGGTGGCGGTTGGTGTGGTTTCCGATTGTGGCACACCAGCGTGCACACCCTCCCGAGGTCTTTAACACCCACCCTGGACACGACCCATCTGGCATTCGCACACACGACCTACATACGGCTTGTGTGCAGGCGAAATGGGGCAGTAGTTGGGGCGGCTAGTCCTCCCCCAGGGCTTGGGCTGCGGGCAGCCAGTCAGCCCCGAAGAGTGCGGCCACTGACTCCAGGTTGGATCGGTCAGCATCAACGCTGGTGGCGATGGTGGACAGGCGCGAGACCATGCGCTCGGCGGCAGCCTCCTCAATGGTTCCGGTGGCATACAGCAGGCTCCACGGGCAGGTCTGGTGGTCACGGTGCGTTCTGCCCATGATCTGCTCGGCGGAAATGCCGCTGTAGCGTGCCTGGTGCAAATAGCCGCGTCGTGGGGTGGCGGTAGCACGGGTTCCGTCGGCCAGCTCCTCGTTAGCGTGCAGCGAGACTGACGAGGCAATCGACATGATCGCAACCTTGGCGTGGCCTTTCTGAAACGCCAGCCGCTGCTGCTCCATATCGTCCCGCCCGCCATACAGGTGGGCAACCCGAACCCCCTTGTCGGCGAGGGCTTCGGCGATGGGTTCTGCCCCGGTGGTGATGTGCTCAACGGAGACAACCACCTGGTAGCCATCCTCCACATCTGCCACCACACGCTCCACGGTGTGCTGGCAGCGCAGCAGGCTTGCCTGTTGCCTAAACCGGGTGATTGCCGCCAGGCCGCGAGCCTTATCGGCTCCTTGGCGAGCCAGGTGCATTTCGCGTTGAAAATCGCCCCACTCCAGTAGGTACTTGGCGCGCTGTTCTGGGGTGAGGTCTACCGGCTGGCCTGACAGCTGGGGCGCACCCCAGGAGGCTTTACGGTTGAGCATGACAGGTGGGGTGGTGGTCAGCATCCAGTCGCGCACGCGGGCGGTGGCTTCATCTCGGACAGTTGCCGAGGCTTCGGCCTGCGCGTCCCATCCCCATTGGCCGTAGGATTCCTCCAGTGGAAGCCCCATATCGGCTAGTCGAGCGCCAAGGTTTTTCCACTGGGCGGCGCTTTCGCCTTGGGTTTGTGCCAGCAGGGAGGATAGGTAGCGGTATTCCGCTGGGGTGTGTCCTGGGGTGGCGGTGACAGCAATTGTGAAAGGAACCTCGGGGCCGGGTTCCTTGTCCAGGCGGGCTAGACGGCGCATTCGGGAGGTGCGTTGCGAGTCCCGGCGAAATTGGTGGGCTTCGTCGGCAATGTAGACGCAGGGGTTGATCCGGGGCTTTCCGTTTGGCCCCATGAGCTGTTTAAGCCCTCCGTCGGAGGAGACCACAATCCAGCGCAGTCCACCGTCACCAATGGCTGCGATGTTGGAGCGCCACATTGGCCCTGTCAGCCGGAATGGCCTGTCGGAGGAGATGACTACGGTGTCGCCCCCGCGTAGGTGGCAGATGGCTTTGGCTGCGATTAGGCAGGTGATGGTTTTGCCTGTACCCACCCCAGAGCCGACGTACATTCCACGCCATCCAGCAGCTGCGGCCTCCACAATGGCGCGCGCGTCTTCCAGCTGACTGTCTCGCGGGGTTTTGGCAGCAGCACTGCCATGCAGGGTGGGTTCTGCGCTGTGGTTGAGTTGGTCTTGCACCCAGGCTTCGTAGCTGTAGGGCAGTGCTGCGTAGGGGGCGAGTTCGTCCGGCAGCTTGTCGGCGACCACGAGGTGGCGTTTCAGGTCTTTGCGGTAGTCGGCTGCGGGGTGGCGCATGCCGAACGGCAGGTGCACGAGCCACAGCTTCTCGCCCGCTGCCGGGGTGGGCAGCGGTGGGGTTTTCGTGCGGCGGGTGGTGTTTTTCCTACGCTTCGTTTTGGCCATACGGTCAGTATTCCAGGTGCCTGTGCACATGCTTTGCGGACAGTTGCCGCTGGCGTGTGTCCCGGAATGCCGCGCACTCCGGGACGCGAGCTGCACAAACACCCCAACGGTGTGGTGTCCGTCGGGGGGTGTGGTTGCTGTTAGGCGGCTTCGTCGAGCGCGTCGATCACCTCCTGCGCGTCCAGAACCAGGTCTGCTTTGCCGTCACGAATGAGCGTGTGGCAACCAGTGGAACCAGGGCCGGTGACGGGGCCGGGGATGGCCATTGTGCGCTTTCCGGCTGCGTGGGCGTAGTTTGCAACATTGATGGCTCCCGAGCGCACGGCTGCTTCGGCGATAAGCGCCCCACGGGTGAGTGCGACAGCCAGGGCGTTTCGGTAGAGGAAGCAGGCGCGGTTGGGGGTTGTGCCCATCGGGTAGGGCGTGACCAGCATTCCGCGTGGGGAGCGCGCCACCTGCTGGTAGAGCTTTGCGTTGCGGGCCGGGTACGGCGCGTCCAGTCCGGTGGGCTGGAAAACAACGGTGGGGGCCTCAAGTTCGAGGGATTGTTCCAGAGCCACGGTTTCAACCCCCAGTGCGCCGCCGCTGGTGATTGTGGTGCCTTCCTGTGCCATCCCCTGCGTGAAAGTTTGGGCGGCCTCGAAACCGTAGCGGGTAATAGCGCGCGTGCCGGTAACGTGCACCGCGCGGCTGGCCGCCAGCTCGTCGAGCGTGCCGCTGCCCTGCACCCACAGGGAGGTGGGGGTGGGAATGTGGGTGTCCATGCCACGGTCTGCAAAGTCAGAGTTGAGGGCCGCGTAGAAGCTGTTAATCGTGTCGGTGGGCCATTCGTCGTCTTCGACGGTGACAAGGCGTGTGCCCAGCTTTTCGGCGACCGCCAGGTCTTCGTCTTGGCGGAGGATGTGGTGGGTGGTTGCGGTGTGTTCCAGAAGCTGGTCGCCGATCCAGGTTTCACGGTTGAAAATGCCGGTGGCGATTTCGGCGGCGGTGTGGTCTTCCAACAGGTTGTTGATCTGCTGGTGTGCGCCGTTGGTGACGCGGTTGAGGTAGGCCCAGGTGTGGGCCGGGGTGGAAGTGTTGAGCGTAGCCATCGGTGGCTCCTTTCGATTGGGAACACGGCTAGTTTCACAATCGACTGTTAGAGTCTGCCCGACTACGGCAAGCCCACAGGCCGCTAAAGGCTCGCCACCAGGATAACCGCGCGTCTAAACGCCCGGAGGGTCGGACAGTCGGCGGGGGTTGAGCCGAGTGGTGCAAGCAAAAAGCCGCCCACGCGGCGGTGGGCGGCGAAGTGGGGCAAGCTACGCTGGCAGGTCGCGTTTCAGCGACTCGCGCGCATCGGCTAGAGCTTTGGCGCGCACTTTACGAATGTATGCAGGCGTGAGCTGGCTGCGGGTGACGTGATCATTGCCGAAAGTCAGCAGTGAGTAGTCAAGCTTGCGCGCGTTTTTGATGCGAGGTTTGGGGGTTTTACGTCCAGGGAAGAAACCCATTCTAATCACCACTTTCCTTGTCTTCTCTCGATTTTACGGCATTTATCGGGTTTGCGAGCTTGCGCTTTATCTTTGTAGCCAGGTTCTCCTCCTGCGTGTTTTGCCGATCCAGTTTGTCCACGAGAACGTAAATGGTTTCCGCCAATCTTTCGTCCCCGCTGGGGCGGTCTTTGATAAGCGCCGTAAAAACCTCGGTGGCCATGTACTGTTCGGTCAGATTATCCGAAGTGTACTTGTCTAACGTCCACTGCATGCGCTCCCACCAGCGGTTGCGTTCGTCGCTGTCCCGTTTTTGCTCCAGCGTGTTACGAGCAGTCTTCGCCGCGTAAAAAGCAACACCCACCGTTATCACCGAGGCCACAAGTTGCAGTCCGCGAAGAATTAGTTCGGCTACTTCCATAGCGTTTTTCCTTTCAACAATGGCTTGTTGCCAAGCCGTGAAACAATACCAGGAAGATTATCGCTAGGGGTGCTTTAAGCCTGCCCGAAACAATGTCTAGGCCACCCGATGTCCAAGGACCGCTCACTGCGATTGCGCTGAAACCCTGGGCGGACAGTTTGGCTCGCTGGCCCCCGCGCGAGGGTTAGCAGCGGTCGAGGTTTGCTTGCAGTGCATCGCGCTCGGCTTGGGTGACCCAAAGACCGTAGGTGGATTTCACGCGAATTTGCATGGCGGCGTACTCGCAGCGGAACGCTTTGTTGGGCGGCTGCCAGGTGGCTGCGTCGCCGTCGCCTTTGGACGCGTTGGCTGGCCCGTCTACAGCGATCAGATTGATGGGGTCGTTGGCGAAGTTGCGGCGGGTGCCCTCGTCCCATTGCTGGGCACCCTTTTGCCACGAATCGCTTAGGGCTACCACATGGTCGAGTTGGATCGCCCTGGAAGTGTCTTTGCCGCGCTTAAAATCAATGGTCTTGCCCGTGTATGGATCGTCGAGCTTGCCGGTAAGCACAACGCAATCATTAGTTCCGGGTTTTATCACCACATCCGTGAGTTGGGCTTTCAGGCGGTCTTGCCTGGTGTCGCATCCGTTGTGACCGCCCTCGACGGTTACGTCGTCGCTCCACGCTTGGCCAAACTGGTCGCGGGAATACCCGGTCTTGGGCGCGCGGCCTTTCACCTCCAACCCGTCGAGCTGTCGGTAGGACTCGTCCAGGTTGATGGTCATGTAGCGCCCCTGCACAATCCGTCCGTTGGCGGTGTCTGCTGGCGCTGGTTGGGCGGGCGCGTTCGCGGCTCCGCCTGCTTTTTGGTTGGGGTTGGCCACGCCGTATTCTTCGGCGTAGTCCCACACTCCCTTGTCGTCTTTTTTGCGCTCGTCCAAGCTCCAGCCGTCGCCGCCGCCTGGGTCGGTGTTGTCGAAGAAGCTACCAATACTGTCGGAGGAGCCAGCCCCATCCTGACCTATGACGCGGCGCAGCGTATCCGCAAACCCCTCGCCTGTGTGCGCGTCGTTGGTGTCCTGCTCCGCTTGCTTGTGGGCGGGTTGTTCAACCGCAGCCTGCTCGGCCTCACCATCACCTCCAAGGTCAGTGTTTCCGTAGATCAACCCAACAACCGCAACTGCGGCAACCAGGGTAAGTCCTCCACCTGTTTTGCTTGCCATCCTGCTCCTTTCCAACCAGGGTTAGGCCACCCGGCCTACCGTGCGCAGGCGCAACGTCTGCTCATGCGTGTGCACCTGGTCAGGCCACACGCTGCCGGGCGGGGCGGGAAGCGTGGGGTGCTCCACGCCGTTGTCATCGAGGTACACGGCCTGCTCGGAGGGGGCCGAGTCGCCGCACTGGGGTTGGCTGACCACTACACAGCCCTACAGGTCAATGGTGGGGGCTGCATCGTCGCCACCCTCCTGGGCGGCGGTGTCAGCAAACCGTCCTGCCGGGTGACGCTGGCCGCTGGCCTGCTCAACGACAGCCAAGCCGTCATCATCATGCACAACGCGAGTGCGGGCAATGGTGCGGGTGGGCGAGACCATGCCGGTTTGATTGTCGTCATAATCGCCGGGAAGTGGGGCAGAGTCCGGATCGTAGATAAGCCGGTTCTCACCCTGGAGGTTCATGCTGTAGTTCCAACGGGCCGCAATGCGAAGAAACGCCAAGCGTTGCAGATCGTTGCCATCGTCAGCAGCCTGGCGCATCAAGGCGGCCACATCCACCAGGTTTGCTGGGTCAGCGGCGGTTACTGCTCGGGTGACTGCCGGATTGGTAAACAGGTTGAACACAAACGGGTCGCCGCCATCATCAGCGGGTACACGCACGCTTCCCGGCAGGTCGGAATCCATATTGGGAAACCACGGGGAAGCACCAGCCTGCTTGACCACGCGGTTTTCCACGGTGTCGGCAATGTAGTGCAGGAACTGGGTCACTGATTCTTCGGTGAAGTGCGCGAGGGTGATGTTGTTGACTTCCATGCCCAGGCGCACGGCGGAAAGGGCGTTGCTTGCCATATTGCTTGTCGCTCCTGACGGGTTGGGTTTGATTCACAAAACACCTTACGGGCAGGGTGTGCACACCCAGCCCGAACCTTTAGGCAACCTCGGGCCAGCCTGCACACTCGGGTCGTAACGTTGGTGTCAGAAACAAACACAACCCACACAGGGTTTCCCGCATTCAACGAAAGGACTCTTCAATGACCATCGCCATCGCAGAAACCAGCTGCCCTGCCCCGTTTGTGCTGCACTACGAAATGGTGCGACGGGGAAGCAGGTACTACGGCTTCATCACCTCCGCCGTGGGGGAAGATACGCCCACCGTCGTGCACCAGCCGTTAAAAAACGGCAAGGACGAACTGGAAGAGCTGATGGTTCAACAGTTCCGCCGCTGCTGGGATTCCCACCCCGAACACCACCACAGTATGGTGCTCTACACAACCTCACCCATCCTGCGGAAACTACTGGCCGAACAGCACAACCTTTTCCCCGGCCTCATGCTGCGAAGCGTAGCCACCGGCCCCGCACTAACCGCAACATGGTCATCGGCACGAGCAGCGCTCACCGACAGTATCCTCCGCTTCGACATGCAGCGTGAGGAGCACCGCCGCATGTCCCGCAAAGGCCAACGAATGGTCGTGGCCACCGACGCATCAAAAGGCACACACAGCCCCGCCATTGGGTGGGCCGCCGCGTGCTCGGATGGCCAACTTCGATCCGGGTCAATCCACGGAAACAGCATCGAGGAGGGCGAGTTTCACGCCGTGCAGCGTGCCATTAAAAACTTCGCCGCACCCCACCTGGGAATCCTCGACGTGCTCACCGACAGCTTGGAGGTCTACCGCTTCATCAACCTGCCCCACATTCGCCAGCGCATCGACAACCCCTGCAAACAGGCCACCGCCTGCCTTACAGCCATCGACCGGGCGCAGCGCGAGGGAATCGTAGTCAACGTGCACTGGGTGCGTGGCCACAACGGCCACATCCTCAATGACTTCGCCGACCGCGCCGCCGTCAATGCACGCCGATGCACCCAGTGGAAGCTAGGCCAGGCGCACTCCCAGTCTTTGGAAGCCGGTATTCGCTCCGACCTGCGCGGTGAGGTGCGTGGGGTGAACAATCCGGTGGTGCTGCTACCGGATTTTGTAGGCGATGATGCACGCGAAGCCAAGGCCGCCTAAACTGACGTGTGGTGTCAGATGAGGATCTGCCCCCATTACACCGTGTAGGCAAACAGTGTTTGCACCATTGGTTGTATTGGTCGGTTGTGTAAACCCCCACCCTTTTCCGGTGGGGGTTTTATATTGCAACCAGCACAAACACCATTCCAGGGGTAAGAAACGGACAGTACAGAAAACCCCTCCCACAAGGGGAGGGGCAGTAGGAGCGCTAGGCAGCTTCCACACACTCCACGTGAAGATAAGGCAGCTTTTGGTCTAATGCCGCCCCGACCAGATCCGCCGTGCCCATACGATCAAGGTCAAGACCTGGGGTTGCCCGCAAATTGTGGACACGTAGTGGAGCTACCTAGTGGTTAGGCGGCTATTTCTTTTCTGCTGGTGGTTAGACCGATGCGGTTCTCGAAGTCGGCGGGGCTTATCATCCCGAGTGCGGAGTGCCGACGTCGGCGGTTGTAGACGACTTCAATCCAGTAGGCAACGGCCTTGCGTGCAGCATCACGGGTCGCCCAGCGCTTACGGTCGTAGAATTCGGTTTTAAGCGTCGACCAGAATTC